>JAYUTS010000181.1:0-3028 GCA_043754995.1 Chitinophagaceae bacterium | reverse complement strand
AAAGGCAAGGCTAATTTCTTTATGCTGGATAAATTCAACGGGCAAGCTGTGTTGAATGATGTTCCTGCAGGAACCATCCATGCGTTGCATGTGGTGGAAGTGGAACCAAAGTATCAATCGCTCATTAATTATTTATTGGGCCAGGTGGTAATTGCAGAAGATGAAAATAATTTACCTGATGATTTTGATGGTGTAGTATTAGAAAAAGATGGAAAGTTTTATAAAGGAAAGTATTCTTTGAGTGGCGGGAGTATTGGTTTGTTTGAAGGAAAAAAACTCGGCCGGGCAAAGAACCTGGAACGATTACACGAAGATATCCTTGTGCAAGAAACCGTTGTGCTTGACTTGAAGCATACTATCCAGATGCGTCATAACGAAGTAATTGGCTTCAATGATCAACTGAAAGAAAATGCCATCAGGCAAACTGAAGCAACCATCAATCAATTGGTGAATCATGTATATGGTATTGATAACCGGATGGAAAATCTGCGGGGCATGGAAGCCAATGCGGTAAGGCGGTTGGAAGACCTCGAGCACCAGCAGCAGGATATCCATGAAAGTCAGCAAACACACCGTGAAGAATTAGATAAATATAATTCACAGTTAGATGAACTGGCCGGTCGTTTGGAAATCATAGAGCAGGAATTTACAGTTGCAGAGCAATCTTATAATGAAGCCAATCAATCTTATAATGATTATAATCTCAACGTTACCCGTCAGCAAAGCAAGGTAACTTCTTTGAAACAGGAATTTGATTTTAAACAAAATCAATTGAATGATCTGCAATTACAGATTACCACGAACTCGACTGCATTGGAAGAAGCAACCATCCAGATCAATGAAAGTGAAGTGATGTTGCAGGAAGCGCAGGATGTTTTAGTAACACTGTTACAAAACAAAGAAAGCGAAGAACGTAAATTGAATGAAGCGGATCAGTTTTATTACAACTTACGGAATGTACTGAGCGAAAAGGAAAGCGAACTCCGTCATAAGCAAAAGGAAAAAGAACAGGTTGATCATTTGCTCAATGAAATAAAAGATAAACTCACCGATTTAAAATTACAGTTAAGCGGAACCAAAGAACGTTTGATGGTTGAGTTTAAAGTAAACCTGGAAGAAATCATTGAAGAAGCAAGAACAGGAGAAGACCCTTTGGAAGAATTGCAGGCGAAGGTTGACCGCATGAAAAAAAGGTTGGAAAATCTGGGCGAGATAAATCCAACGGCCATTGAAGCATTTGAAGAAATGCGCAAGCGTTATGAATTTATACTGGAGCAAAAGAACGACCTGGTAACAGCGAAAGAATCTTTATTGCAAACCATCCAGGAAGTGGAAGCAACAGCCAATCAACGTTTTCTTGAAACCTTTAATGCAGTCCGTGAAAATTTCCAGAAAGTATTCAAGGCATTGTTTACAGAAGAAGATACAGCAGATTTGATTTTGGAAAACCCGGATAATCTTGCTGAAACCGCCATTGATATTATTGCCAAACCAAAAGGTAAAAGGCCAAGTAGTATATCACAGTTGAGTGGGGGAGAGAAAACATTAACAGCAACGGCAATGTTGTTTGCGATCTATCTCATTAAGCCAGCTCCGTTCTGTATTTTAGATGAAGTAGATGCGCCATTGGATGATGCCAACGTAGGAAAGTTCACCAATATGATCCGCCAGTTCAGTGCCAACTCACAATTCATTATTGTTACACATAACAAAATGACCATGGGTGCAGTAGATGTTATTTATGGTGTAACAATGCAGGAAGCAGGGGTAAGTAAATTGGTGCCGGTGGATTTCAGGAGTTTAAATTAAAAGAGGCTGTTGCCTGAGTCCTCAAAATAGAATAAGCCAGGGTAATTTGCTCTGGCTTATTTGTTTTTATCAATCATTCATTCGATATTCGGCATCTAAATCAATTGCATGCAACGCATTTGTCTATTCCCCGGAACATTTGACCCGATCACTGTTGGGCATTTAGATATCATTTACCGCTCTTTAGATCTGTTTGACAAAGTGTATATCGGCATTGGTCGCAATGCCAGTAAAGTGCCCATGTTCAGCGAAGAACAAAGAATTGAATGGATCAATCAAATATTCAAAGATGAATCAAGGGTAAACCCGGTTGTTTATGATGGGTTAACGGTTGATTGCTGTAAAAAAGTAAATGCTAAATTCATCTTGCGTGGCATCAGGTACGTCAATGATTTTGAATATGAAAAAGCCATTGCTGACATGAACCGCAGCCTGGATCATGATATTGAAACTATTTTTCTTACCTGTTTACCGCAATATACTTCAGTGGCATCAACACTTGTTCGTGATGTTATCCGCAATGGAGGCGATGCCTCTGCATTCTTACCGGATGCAGTCAATAGAACGGTGACGAAATAGTTTTCAGATTTTTTCAATTTCAATTTTTTATAGTGGATATAATCTGGTTTTAAAAAGACCTTTCACTGACCGATTTTAATGGACTTGGTGAAGCTACCATGAGTGAACATATCGGAATTTCTTTTACTGAAGTTGGTACAGATTATATCAAAGCAACGATGCCGGTAGATCATCGTACTATACAACCCTATGGATTATTGCATGGCGGCGCCAGTTGTGTATTGGCTGAAACCATTGGGAGTTTTGCATCGGCTAAGGTGATTGATACTGAAAAATTTATTTGTGTGGGAATTGAGATCTATGCCAATCATATTCGTTCGGTAAGAGAAGGGTTGGTAACAGGTATTGTAAAACCATTGCATATCGGCAACAGTACACATGTGTGGGACATCAAAATTTATGATGAAAGGGAGAAGTTGGTTTGTGTGAGCAGGTTAACGGTTGCGATATTGAAGAAACCGGAATAAAAACTTGCTCAATAAGGATTCTTTTTTGGATTTATTCTCGTATCGTACATATTCAGGATAATAACAGTATTGTCTTTTATTTTGTAATACATCCTGTTGTGACGGGTAATTAAAACACCCCGTATATTTTCTACTTTTGAAGAAAGCGAACCTGCAAAAGGTTGTTTTTTCAG
>JAYUTS010000180.1:0-3039 GCA_043754995.1 Chitinophagaceae bacterium | reverse complement strand
AAAAGGTAGTTTTTGTGCGTCCGGTAATTACACTTAAATATATTAATCCATATGCAACAGCAAAAACGACAAATAAAGATACAAAGGCCCATACCGGTCTCCATCCTTTTAAAATCCAACGTAACATATTTTCATAACTGTTCATGAGTTTAGGTAATACACGTTCCTGGAAAAAGTAGATAGCATCTCTTAATACGAAACGATTCAGCACACTCATTAATGCCATAGTGAATAAGAAATTACCTGTTCCATGATTACCTACTACATGCATTACTGCTCCAAGAAAAATAAATGCCCACCAATACCATTTGCGGAAGATGGCACTCTTTCTGTCATCATACGCTCTTCCTTCAGGTTTCATAAAGCTCACGGCAAATACCGGGTTCATGATAAAGGCAACAATGAGTGATGCAGCCAATGTAAGTATGAGCATCGTCGGCAGGTAGATCATGAATTTACCAATGATTCCTTTCCAGAATAAAAGTGGGAAAAAAGGTGCAAGTGTTGTAGCAGTGCCAGCTAACACAGGAATAAATATTTCACCTGCTGCTTCTTTGGCGCTTCGAATGATGGGTACTTTACCGTTATGATAAATACGATGGGTGTTTTCTATGACCACGATGGCATCATCTACTATAATACCCAAGCCAAACAGCAATGCAAATAACACAATAAAGTTGAGTGTAACTGGTGTGCCCACAATTGCATCAGCAATCGGTAAAAACAGGAAGGCAACAAAAACACTTAATGGCACACTCAATGCAACAAAGAAGGCATTGGTAACACCCATGAAGAACATCAGGATCAATAACACCAGCACAAAACCAATAATAATGGTATTCACCAGTTCATTAAACGATGTTTTGGTTTGTTTGCTCTGATCACCGGTGATGGTAATTTTCAAATCTTTTGGTAACAGGTCATTGTCCTGCATGTCTTGTACTGCCGCTTTAATTTTATCAGCCGCATTGATAAGGTTTTCACCACTACGTTTTACAATGTTGAGTGTAATTACATTCTTACCATCTAAGCGGGCAAAGCTTTCTTTTTGTTTAACCGTGTCTTTAATGGTAGCAATATCTTTCAGGTAAACAGGGGCGCCACTTACACCCTTTACAATAATATTATTTAAATCAAAAGCAGTGTTGAATTGTCCACGTACACGAACAGTACGCTGCATGGTACCTATTTCAATTTGTCCGCCACTGATATCATTGTTTTCTCTTGCAATGGCATTTTCAATATCGCTGAATGTAATTCTTGATGCAGCCATGCGGTAAGGATCAACATTTATCTGAATTTCACGTTCGGGTGCACCTACAATATCTGCTCTTGTAATTTCTCTCAGTTCTTCAAAACGATCCTGCAGGTTATCAGCATATTGTTTCAGTTTAATAGGATCAAAATCGCCGCTGATGTTCACAAACATAATGGGCATTTCACTGAACGCAAATTCCTGCACATCGGGTTCGGCCGTAAGATCCTGCGGCAGATCCGTTCGTGCTTTATCAACTGCATCTTTTACTTTTTGCTTGGCCAGATCCACTTTTACATCTGTATCAAACTCCACAACGATCAAAGAAAAATCCTGTTGCGAAGTGGATTGTACTTTAATGACCCTTGCACCACTGATGCTTTTAATTTGTTTTTCAATCGGTCGTGTTACCAAATTTTCAATATCACTTGGTGAGTTACCTACATAAACGGTAGCTACAGAAATGGTAGGTACCACAATGTCAGGAAACTGCTCCTTGGGCATTGTGTTGAATTTGAATAAGCCATAAGCAGAAATGATAATGGTGATGATATAAACCGCCGTACGGTTATCAATACTCCAACTGCTTGGTTTAAATTCCTTGAATTTTTTTCCGAGTCCTTCTAATATTTTTGATTGCATAAGTATATAATTATGTAGTCGTCATTTGTATTCCTGGTCATCAGCTTGGCGTCGCACACTTGTACTATATTATCTGTACCGAACGACTAACCACTTCCTTTTACTTTCTATCGGTTGTTTTATGCTGTTGTTGTTACCACCTGCCTGTCATACACTGTTTGATATCCTTCGGTAATGAGTTGCATACCTGTTTGCAAACCAGCTTTGATTTCTATTTTATCACCATACGATTCTCCTACTACCACTGGTTTCTTAACAGCGATGCTTCTTCCTTTACTATCTTTTTCCACTACATACACATACTTTCCTTTATCATCTGTTTGTACAAGGTTAACAGGAATCACCACTGCATTGGGTGCACTGTAATCTTTAATACGAACAGTAGCAATAGAATTGGGGCGTGCAGCACCACCGGGTATTTTAGCTTCAACAATAAATGTTCTGGTGCTTGGGTCGATGGTTTGCGATGATAGATTAACAGTTGAATTAAATGTTTTATTCATATCAGGGAGCGTAATGATAACGGGGCTGCCTACACGAACACGGTTCATGTAATTTTCAGGTACTTCAACTACGGCTTTGAGGGTGCTGTTGTTTACAATACTGATTTGTGGCCCCAGTTGTGTAGCGCCAACAAATGCCTCACCTACCCGTACATTCACTATATCTGCAATACCGTTAACAGGAGCATATACGGTAAACAGTTTTATTTGCTCATTAATAGTTGCAACAGATCTTTCCAATGCGTCCACATTATTTTTTGCCTGCAATAACTGAAGCTCAGACCCGATATTCTGATCCCACAAATTCTTTGTGCGTTGATATACATCTTTGGCGAGCACCAATTGTGTTTGTGAAATTTGTATTTGCTGACGCAAAACTTTGTCATCCATTTTCAGTACCAGTTGGCCTTTCTTTACATATTGCCCTTCCTTAATGTATAAAGCAGTTACAATCCCGCCTTGTCCATTTGGTGGAGCAATGTAAGAGATGTTGTCTGCATCAATCTTTCCCTGCAGATCAATGTAGTGTGAAAAATCTGCAGTAGTAACCGGGGCAGTGGCAATCAATTTTGCTTTATCCTGTTTGTCTGCTGATGTATCAAGCCTGGCAATTTCTTCTTCCAGTGTTTTAATTTCAAC
>JAYUTS010000179.1:0-17267 GCA_043754995.1 Chitinophagaceae bacterium | reverse complement strand
CGTTAGCAGCATACCGGTCATAGTAGCGTTGCAGATAATCCCAACGCATCTGATCCACTACAATGCCTACCACCAGTTTTGGTCTTTGCTGTTGTTGTGCATGAATGTTGAATACAAAAACTAAAACAAACAAACTGATCATATAATTTTTCATACGAGGCAATTATGGATTCCTAAGATAAGTTGAATTTTGTGGATTCTGTATTTTTTAAACCTGAAAGAATAGTATAAAAAAAAAGGTCAACAAAACGTTGACCTCTGAACTTTACTTTTACTGGGATATTATAAAAAAATATTTATTGCTTTTTTACCACAACATTTACTTTTTTAGCCTGCACCTTTACTCCATTTTTATCAACTGTGATAGTGGTTGTTTTTTCAGGAACTTCTTTTACAACAACAACCGGTGCGGTTGGAACAATAATTACTTCTTTCTTTACTTCTGCCGGCTTATCGTTACAAGCCATGATGGTTACCAAAGCAAACATCAACAAGAAACCAATGTGTTTTTTCATAAACTGATTTAAAATGAACTACGCCGCATTTTGTGGTAGCACATAAAGCACTATGCAGCATTATATAAGTATCAATAATAGTGCCCGTAAGCCCGAAAGCGATCCAACAACTGCATTTAGCCATATTGGCGTCGAAAATCACTTAATTATTTTTCTGCTTCGTAAAATATTTTCGTTTATTCAAATATTTTAAACACTCTATAGTAAGTATTGAGCCAATTGTAACTATAAGAATAGTTGCCATGGCAACCCATCCCAAAGTTGCTGTTTTAAATATCGGTTGCAAAAAAGGAACATATACAATTAACAGTTGCAGAAGTACCGTTAAGCCAATTGCACCCCACATTCCCCTGTTGGCAAATATTCCTGATGAAAACATGGAATGATAAACAGAACGAACAGAGAGTGCATTACCCAACTGTACAAAACAAAGTGTTGTAAAGACCATGGTTTGCTGTGTTCTTGTATCGTACCCCTGCTGTACTGCCCACCATTGAATAAAGAGTGCAGCAATAGTTAAAATAATTCCAGTAAATAAAATCCTTGAAATCAATCCACCTGCAAATAAATTTTCTTTCGGTGGGCGTGGAGGGCGGTTCATAATATCTTTTTCTGCAGGCTCTGCAACCAATGCTAATCCGGGTAAACCATCTGTTACCAGATTGATCCAAAGAATATGGATGGGAAGTAAAGGAATAACAAAACCAAGTAAGGGCGCTGCGAAGATGGTTAATATTTCGCCCAGGTTGCAGGAGAGTACATACAAAATAAACTTCCTGATATTTTCATAAATTCTTCTGCCTTCTCTGATGGCCTTAACAATGGTAGCAAAATTATCATCGAGCAAAATCATATCCGCAGCTTCTTTTGACACATCCGTTCCCGTTATGCCCATGGCAATACCAATATCCGATTGCTTTAATGAAGGTGCATCATTCACCCCATCACCTGTCATAGCAACAAATTCTCCACTACTCTGTAATGATTTTACAATATTTAATTTTTGTTCGGGTGATACTCTTGCATATACTGAAGTCTGCTTTACAATGTTATTGAAATCTTCTTTACTGAGTTGGTCAAGATCCGCACCGGTTTTTACTCCCTGGTGCCCTGCTTCAATCATGCCCAAACGTTCTGCAATTGCTGTTGCCGTTAGTGCCTGATCGCCTGTGATCATAACTGTTTTGATACCCGCCGTTGTACATTGTTTGATTGCTTCAATTACTTCCTCTCTTGGAGGATCGATCATAGCGGCCATTCCTAAAAAATCAAGATCAGTTTCTATATCCACTTTTATTTCACCCGGATCCTGCTCAAATATTTTATACCCAAAAAATAAAACACGTAAGCCATCTGCCGCCCATTCCCTGTTTTGTTCAAGCCATCCAGGGATTTGATCTTTATGTTTTTCGCTTAATACGTCCGTTAGTTTTTTAGGTGCCCCTTTTACAAACAATACCCATTTGCCTTCGTTTGTATGCAGTGTACTCATCCGCATTCTTTCTGAATCAAATGGCAGCTTGGCCACAAACGGAAATTGCTGATCTGCATTTTCTTTGGTATGCCCTTTTTCCAATGCATGATCAACCAATGCCGTTTCAGTTGAATCGCCCAGCAACCCATCCTCCGAAAATTTTACATCATTATTTAATATCAAGGCATGTTTCATCAATTCCTCTTTCTCAGGTGCTGCCTCCAACTTTTCTACTGTCATCACATTTTGTGTAAGAGTTCCTGTTTTGTCGCTGCAGATATAGGTAACAGACCCTAAGGTTTCAACTGCAGGCAATTTGCGCATCAATGCATTTTGTGTAACCATTCTTCTTGCTCCCTGTGCAAGTGCGATGGTTATTACTGCAGGCAATGCTTCAGGTAATGCGGCAACAGCCAATGATAAAGCGGTGAGAAACATGGCGAATGCAGGCTCGCCACGCCACAATCCTATGCCAAAAACAATTGCACAAATGAGAATCACAATCACCGCTAATTGCTTGCTGAAAACAGCCAGTCTTTTTTGAAGCGGTGTTTTTTGCGATTCCACTTCCATGAGACCTGCAATTTTTCCAATCTCAGTTTTCATACCGATAGCAGTGACTACTGCTTTTGCATTGCCATTGCTCACAATGGTTCCTTTAAAAATCATATTCAACTGATCGCCGGGAACAGGATTTTGTGCACTGATGGCTTCTATTGTCTTTTCAACCGAATGACTTTCGCCGGTTAAGGATGCTTCATCCGTTTTAAAAGAATGCAGTTCAATTAATCTTGCATCAGCCGGAACAATATCGCCTGCCTCCAGTAAAATAATATCACCAGGCACCAATTGATGAGCTTCAATTTTTGCAGGATTATTATTTCGCAACGCCATGGCAAATTGAGCCGTCATCTTTTGTAACATCCGCACCGATTTTTCTGCATTATACTCCTGTGAAAAACCCATCCATGCATTGGCAATAATGATTGCGAGAATAACAAAAGCATCTGTATGTTCTCCCACAAAAAAGGAGATGCCCGCAGCTATAACAAGGATGATGATCATTACATCCGTAAACTGGGCAAGAAGAATCGCCCATTTACTTTTTTGTTTGGCTTCCTCTAAAGCATTGGCCCCGAATTCTTTTTGCAGGTCAGGAATTGCTTCATTATTTAATCCGGCAGAAGTAGTTTTAAATTGATCAAGAGCCTCCTGAATGCTGAGTTGATAAAATGCCGGCATAAGTGAAATATATTGTTTGAAGGTAATCCAAATTGGTTGTTTACAAATCGGAACCAAAGGTTATATAACAATCAGTAAAAATTCTATAAACATAAATGGTTAAGGAGAAAGCGTGCAATTAAACCTGTGGCATACGATTCATATTGAAAGAACTAACTTGTCCTTTGAACACTAACCATGAATAACACATTTGATTTACTGATCGACAGTTATCTCGACAATAAGATAGGCATTGATGCTGCATTTATATCAGAACGCTTATCAAACGGTTTACAGGAACATATTCAGCAATTACAACAAGATGGTCAAATGATTTTTGCCGGCATTGGAAATGCTGACATAAAAGATGCACAGCAAACAGTAAGGGGCGATAAAATTTACTGGCTCGATAAAAAACATCAGAATCATTTTGAGCAGGAGTTCCTGCAACTGGCTGAAGATTTTATTGATCGTCTTAACAGCACCTGCTATACCGGCATCAATGCATATGAATTTCACTATGCCGTTTATGAAGAAGGCAGCTTTTATAAAAGGCACAAGGATCAGTTTAAGAATGACAGCAACCGGAAGTATTCGCTTATCAGTTATTTAAACAACAACTGGCAGGAGGAAGATGGTGGAGAGTTAATGGTTTACCAGGATGAAGGCACTCAAAAAATTTCACCACATGCACAAACAGCCGTGTTCTTTAAAAGTGATGAAATGGAACATGAAGTAATAAAAGCCAACAGACAAAGAATGAGTATCAGCGGTTGGTTAAAACAAGTTTAGAGCAAACCATATTAACCTTCTGCTGCATGTTTCAAATCGGCAATAATTATTTTTTTCATTTGCATCATGGCCTGCATGGCTCTTCCTGCTTTTGCTGGATCTTTATGTCCCATCAGCTCTCCTAAAATTGACGGAACAATTTGCCACGACAAACCAAATTTATCTTTCAGCCAACCACACATACTTTCCGCTCCACCATTTGCTGTAAGGCTGTTCCAATAGTGATCAATTTCTTCCTGTGTATCGGCTTGTACAAAAAAAGAAGTGGCTTCCGAAAACTTAAACATCGGTCCCGCATCAAAAGCATAGAACTTCATTCCATCCAGTTCAAAGCTGCCATGCATAACCTGATCTTTCGGGAAGGGACTGCCTTCTGCCCAATAACTGATATTAATAATCTTTGAATTGTTAAAAACTGAAGTATATAGTTTAATGGCCTCTTCTGCTTTTCCATCGAACCATAAAAAGGGAGTTATTCTTTGCATAATAATCGTTTTGTTGTGATCAATTAAATTATCCCAACAAACCTACTCTTCTTCTTTCAGTTTTAAAAGCTGCAATAGCGACAATTTCAGGGGTTCATTACGACAGCAGGTTGTCAATTAAATAAAACTTTAGCCAGACAAATTTTTCCTTGTATTGCGCTTTTTGCTTTTATATTTATGCCCTCTTTCATTACATCAAACAAAAACTGCTTTTATGTCTATTCAATTACTGAAGAGGTTCGCAACTGTCCTCTTGCTGGTTTCTTTTCTACCTGCACTTCAGGCGCAGGATAAAAAGACAACGCCCAAACCTATTCAATGGAAACAGGTTGGTTCCTGGAAATCGATTCAACCTTTCAGTATAGTGCTTTCGCCTGATGGCAAATGGATGGCCTATGCTATACTTTCTGTGGAAGGCGATGGCGAACTTGTTCTTCAAAAAGTTAGAGATACTGTAAAGAAAACGTTCCCTATTGGCGGATCGCCTTCTTTCAGCTTTGCATTTTCTGATGACAGCAAATGGATTGCCTTCAAAGAATTTCCAAAAGATAAAGAACGGAAAGCTGCTGCAAAATCTCCCGGCCGTCAGTTGTTTGATAAATTGCATCTCTTAAATCTCAGCAACTGGAAAAAAACAGAGTTTGAAAAAGCAGGACAATATGCATTTAACGGCAAAACAGCATCACATCTGGCGATCCAGTTATTAAAAGAGCGCAACCCTTCTGCTAAACCTGACGATGGAAAAGGATCTGATCTTTTATTAGTCAACCTTTCTAATCAAAAAAATATGTTGCTGGGTAATGTATCTGAATTTGCATTTAACAAAGAAGGAAATTGGATGGCTTTTACTACTGATGCAAATGGTATGAGTGGAAATGGTTTGAGTTTATTGAATGTAGCCAACAGCAGTGTTTCCATTTTAGATAATGACAAAGCAACTTACCGCAGCCTTGGTTGGAATGAAAATGGAACAGCTTTCGCTTTATTAAAAATGTTTAAAGATGAAAAGTACAAAGTTGATAAAGGTGTTGCGATAGGCGTTAAAAATTTGTCGGCCAATCCCGATGTATTTATTTACGATGCTGCAAAAGATTCTATCAGCTTTCCAAAAGAAATGACCATCAGCCCCAACCGTCGCCCGGTATGGACAGATGATTTAACAAGAGTGTTGTTCGGTATTCATGCATTGGAGCTTGTAAAGAAAGAAGAGGTCAAGCTCCCAATGCCGGCTGCTAAAACAGATTCGATGAATGTGGTGAAGCTGGCAAGGATCAAAGCCGACACATCGATTAAAACAATTGAAGATCTTCAAAAAGCAATTGCTAAAGCAATTACAGAAGGCAAACCTCCTGTGGCTCCTGCTATTGATACAGTTCGCCCGGATATGACCATCTGGCATTGGCAGGATAAACGTTTGCAAAGCAGGCAACAGGTTGTATCTGCAGCAGATAAAAACCTGAACTACTTAAGTAGTTATGATGTGAACACAAAGAAGTTTGTTCGTTTGAATGACAGCACAATGAAGGATATCATGATTCTTCCTAAACATCTGTATGCAATTGGATTTGACAATGCAGCCTATGAATTAGATGAGAATTTAGATGGTCAAACATATGAAGATGTTTATCTCGTGAATATGATTACCGGAGAGAGAACAAAACTGTTTGATAAATATTATGCAACAAATTTCAGTTCCAGCCCAAGAGCATCATGGGATGGAACCAAGTTTGCTTTTGGTAAAGAAGGTAATTACTATGTGTATGACATCAACACAAAATCAACCATCAACATTACAGAAAAAGTTGGCACTTCATTTATCAATACCGAAGATGATCATAATACAGACCGTCCGTTAACACCAGTGTTGGGTTGGAGCAACGATAGCAAATACCTGTTGATCCGTGATCTTTGGGATATCTGGCTGGTATCGGCCAATGGTAAAGATGCTGCTGTAAATCTTACACAGAATGGCAAGAGCAGCGGCATACGTTATGCTACAAGATATATTATTGATAAAGAAGAAAAAGGTTTTGATGTAAAGAAACCATTGTATGTACGGATGTATGGTGAATCAACCAAGAAAAGTGGCTTTGGTAAAATCAATACAGGTAATAAAGGATTAGTACCCGGTGTACAGGTATTAAAATGGGAAGATGCTGCTTTAAGCGGATTTGCAAAAGCAGATAAAGCAGATGTATTTCATTTCAGCCGTGAAAAATTTAATCAGCCAACAGAATTCTTTATTGCTGATGCATCTTTAGCTAACGAAATTCAAACAACAAAAAATGCACCTGATGTTGAAAAATACACATGGAGCAGTGGTGTTCAATTAGTAGATTATGTAAGTGATAAAGGCGATAAATTACAAGGTGCTTTATTCTTACCAGCCGGTTATGAAAAAGGAAAGAAATACCCAACCATTATTTATTATTACGAAAAGCTGTCGCAAACTTTGCACAATTGGAACAACCCCGGCTTCAGTGGTACCGGCTGGAATCCCACCATGTACACCAGTAATGGGTATGCGGTGTTTATTCCGGATATTGTTTATAAAATGGACGACCCCGGTATGAGTGCCGTATGGTGTGTATTGCCAGGCGTTAAAGCAGCTATTGCAACTGGTGTAATTGATGAAACAAAAATGGGCCTTCATGGTCATTCATGGGGTGGTTATCAAACAGCTTTCCTTATTACACAAACCAATATGTTTAAAGCAGCGGCAGCAGGAGCACCGCTTACGAATATGGTTAGCATGTATGATCTTATTTACTGGAATGCGGGTATCGGCAATATGCAAATCTTTGAATCATCACAAGGACGTTTCAAAGGTGCGCCTTGGGAAAACTGGGAATCCTATTTACGCAACTCACCAGTGTATCATGTAAAGAAAGTAAACACACCTTTATTAATGCTGCACAATGATAAAGATGGTGCGGTTGATTTTACACAGGGTATTGAATATTACAACGCCTTGCGCCGCTTGAAAAAACCGGTTGTATTAATGCAATACAAAGGGGAGAACCATGGCCTGGCAAAAATTGAAAACAGGAAGGATTACAGTGTGCGGATGATGGAGTTCTTCGACTATCATTTAAAAGGTGCTGCAATGCCTGATTGGTTAAAGACAGGTGTTGATCATTTACAAATCACAGAACATTTGAATACCCGTGTATTTGATGAACAGGATTAATTGAAAATGAAACGAACAAAAAAACCACTCTGTACAGGGTGGTTTTTTTGTTTTTAATTTCAGATACAATAATGTTTGTACTATTTGATCAACTTTACATTTACGGCATTGCTGCCTTTTGGCCCCATCTCCACTTCAAAAGTTACTTTATTTTGTTCCCTGATTTCTTCAGTCAACGAATTGATATGGACAAAAACACTTTCCTGTGTAACATCATCTTTAATAAAACCATATCCTTTGGAGTCATTGAAAAAAGTAACGGTTCCTTTTCTGATCAAATCTTCGGGATTAACCGGTTCCTGTTTACGAACACCAATTTCAATATCCTCAACATTCACTTGAATCTTTTTTCTAGGATCAGGCGGCTGGGAAGAAAGGTTTCCATTCTCATCTAAATAAGCAAGCATACTCTCAAAATTGTTTCCGCTTTTGGGATTCTCTTTCCGTTCCTGCTTACGTTCTGCTTTTTCTTTTTTGTTTTGCTGCTTTTTCTTTTCTCTTTCTTTCTTGTTCCAGGTTTCCGCCATATTGCTTTACTGTTTTTGTGATAAAATATCCCGTTTGTGTGGGATTTATTGGGAAGAAATACATCCGTTGAAATGCGATAACATTTTCAGCAGATGCGGCTAAAGGTAAGCCTTTTTTAAGTCTTGCCACAGACTGTTTAAAATGGATGTTCTTCAACAGCATTTTACCTCGTTTAAACAGCACTTGTCATTTACCCCTTATGCTTTATTTTCGGGCATGGCTTTATTAGAAGTGAAGGGTATCAGTAAGCAGGATGAAAAAGGAAACTTTACAGTAAAAGATGTGCGCTTTACACAGGCGACATTTGAAAAAATGGCCATTGCAGGCGAAACGGGCTCTGGCAAAACAACCCTGTTGAAAATGATTGCCGGGCTGATACAGAAGGGTGCAGGTGAACTGACTTTTCAACAACAAAAGATCATGGGCCCCAATGATCAATTGATACCGGGTCATCCCGGGATCGTTTATCTGAGCCAGTATTTTGAATTACGAAATAACTATTGGGTGTATGATTTTATGGAAATGGCCAATAAATTAACTGAGGCAGAAGCCAATAGTATCTATACCGTTTGCCAGGTTGAGCATTTATTGAAACGCAGAACCAATCAGCTCTCCGGCGGAGAGAAACAGCGCATTGCATTGGCCCGGTTATTAACAATCTCTCCAAAACTATTGCTGCTGGATGAACCATTTTCCAACCTGGATACAGCACATAAGAATACCATTAAATCGGTAATTCATGATATTGGTGAAAAGTTAGGTATCAGTTGTATCCTTGTGTCGCATGAACCAACTGATATTCTTTCATGGGCCGATACCATTTTGATCTTAAAAGAGGGTGCCATTGTTCAACAGGGAACTCCGCAGCAGATCTATGATTCCCCGGTGAATGAATATTGTGCTGCACTTTTTGGCGATTATAATTTAATTGATGCAGGTTTCCTTCGTTCTGTGATACCGGATATTCAGTTGAAGAAAAAACAAATGCTTATTCGCCCTGAACAGATTCATATAGTTAGTGAAGCCGGTAATACGGTGGAAGGCATCATACAAACCATTTTATTTATGGGAAGTTATTGTAAAATGGATGTGATGGTGGGTACCCAATTGCTGAGAGTAAATACGGTTAGCAGAGAATATGTGAAGGGTGATAAAGTGCATCTGTCGGTATCTGTTGCAGATAGCTGATGCTTGTAATGTTGCTTATTTACATCCGTCAGCAATATTGAGTAAATCAATCAGTGAAATTGTTTTTGTCTCCTGGTAGTTCCTGTACTTTTCTGCCACCACATCAACTGCACAGTCGCAATATTTTTTTGCATTGTCTTCACCAATTAATCTTACCGACCTTGTTTCACAGTTCTTTACAAATTCTTTGATTTGTTTTTTGGTCCAGTACCGGGCTGCTGTGCGGGCAATGGTCTTGCAGGAAACAAAACCTGTAAACAGCATTACAATAAAAAGGATGGAAAAGGTAGTTGATTTCATACGGGAAGTATTTACTTACAATTTACTTCATTGTATTCATGCTGAATGATAAGCTCCTGTTAATTCATTTCCATGAAATCAATTTTAAGAAACAGCACTGGGGTATGTACATGAATTTCCGGTAGCATTTATATTTCCTTCAAAACATAAACACTACCGGATAAAACAATTTTTATAACGGGAAATTACAGTACGATTACACTGTTGATGCCGCCAAATTCATTAGGTTGTTGTTCATCGGCTTCTGGTTCATTCAGCCATTCTGTGGCGTTCACCAAATATTTAAATTCGTGTTTTGTTTCTTTGGGCAGGTTCAATTCTGCACTGAACGTACCATCTTTCTTTTTGCTCATGGTTACAGCATTTTTCCAATCACTGTTAAGGCCAAGAATTTCAACTGTGTCAGCATTTTCAACTTTAAAAGCGAACTTTACTTTGCAATAATCTTTTGTTTTGTAGTAAGTTTTTTGTACCATATTCTTTATTTTAAAAAACGTTTTGTTATTCAGGTTGAGCCATGATCAATTGGGAGACTCATAGATTTACACTGCTTAATACATGAAACAGAAAAAGGTAACCCTCAGGTGCCGGGAGGAACCCCCTTGTTTCAATAAAGGTTATTTACATTGATGAAGAAAAATGTTGAAAACTATCAGTTTGTGCTTGTAATTGATGAACCTTGCAGCAAACAAACAGTTGTTTATTACAAACATAAGAATCAGCTCTCATAGCCATCCTGACCTTTTGAAAAAATAAAAAAGAGTTGAACAGATGAAAACTGTAACAAGTATGACTGCATAATATCCGTAATGCCAGTCAAGTTCGGGTATGAATTTGAAGTTCATACCATAAAACCCTGCAACCATGGTAGGCACAGCAATAATGGCTGCCCAGCCTGCAAATTTTTTTGATACATCACTTTGTGAAATGGAGATAAGTGAAAAGTTGGCTTCCATGGCACTGTTTAACAGTTCCCTTGTTGCATCAACCATTTCATTGATGCTTACAACATGATCATACACATCCCTGAAGTACGGTCGGGTTTCAGGTGAAATACATTTTATATCAAAACGCATGAGCTTGTTGCAAATATCAACCAATGGCGATACCGCCCGTTTTACTTCCAGCAGCTCCCTTTTTAAATCATAAATCTGTTCTGTTGTTTCACGGGTTGGCTTTTCTTTAAAAATTTTTGCTTCTATTGCTTCAAGTTCCCTCTCCAGGTCATGCACCACGGGCAAATAACGGTCAACAATAAAGTCCATGACAGCATACAAAACAAAGCCCTGGCCTTTCTTCAGCAACTCGGGGGTAGATTCGCAACGTGCTCTCACTTCAGCATAAGAAACATCAGAGCCATGCCGCACAATAACAATAAAATTATCGCCTGCAAAAAAATGTGTTTCACCAAATTCAATATGATGTTCCTGGTTTATTTGTGCGGTTCGCAAAACCACAAAAATTGAATCGGCATACTGTTCCACTTTTGGGCGCTGGTGCGCAGCATGGGCATCCTCAACAGCAAGTTCATGCAAATTGAATTCATGTTGCACACGGCTTAATACTTCTTCTGATGGTTCGTGCAATCCAATCCATACAAATTGATCTTTCTCCTTTAAAACATTGTGTACATTACTAAGGCTTACATCAGCAATTCTTTTTCCTTCAATATAAGCAGCGCAGTTTACAATTTCTTTCATACAGGAAGTATGCAGGTGAAGAATATGAATGAACAGTTTAAGTTACTGAAATAATGGGTTACGTTGCAAAAGATATTACCCTTTTTTTAATTCCTGTGCCGCCCTCATCATTTCAGGATAACCCATTTTTTTTGAAAGGGCATTGATGGCCATCGCAATGCGTTTTGTTTGGGTGGATTCTGTTTTTGCACTGTCGATCCATTTGCTGAAATATCGTTGATGTGCACCTGTTAAAGATTTAAAAAACAACATTGCAGCCGGTTCATCTGCAATACACTCTAAAAATTCTGCATTAAAAATAAAATCGCTGTTATCTGCCGTAAGTTTTACTTCAATCAATGCGCCTTTTCTTTTGCCAAGCGCTTTTCTGATGTCTGCATTCAACGCCATGATAAACCTGCCGCCTCCAACGGGCAATAAAGACATCCGCTTGATGGCATACTGATCAAGCTTTCCTTTTACTTTAAATTCTTTTTTATTGCCGGGCTTGAGCTGTTCTGGAATACCAGTTGGTATTTCAATATAAGTCCAGCCGGTTTTTTCTCCCTGCTGATCATATTTTAATATCGTAGTAGTGAACGTAATCATGAGAACATAAATAAAATACAATTTTAATTTTTTTTCTGATTAAGGAAAAATAATTCTGCTGGCATGGTTATTGGTTTAGGTGTCAGGAATCTTCATTGTTGATTTTTATTCCCACTTCCTTTATTGTAAAAAGATGTAACAAAGTTTACTTTATGTAAATATGTTGTTCAATACATCATCGCATCATTTTTATTATTTGTTACCTGTGCAATTGCAACAGGCTCACTATTTATTATTGTTCATTTAAAAAAAACTTACACATGAAAAAAATCTTTTTCTCTTTATCGGTAACAGCTTTTCTGATGATTGCCTCCATTGCAACGGTGTTTGCTCAAAGCGATGTAATAGATGTTGCAACCGGTTCGCCTGATCATAGTAAATTAGTTGAAGCAATCAAGACAGCCGATCTGGTAAACACCTTTAAACTAACAGGCCCCTACACCGTTTTTGCACCTAACAATGCAGCATTTGAAAAGATATCAGAAGCTGAGTTAAAAAAACTGATGAAGAACAAAGCTATGCTTGCAAAAACAATCAAGTATCATGTTGTTGGTGGTAACTGGAATTCTACAACCCTCATGGCTGCCATCAAACAAAATAACGGATCAGTACAATTGCCTACTGTTAGTGGGGGCAAATTAACAGCAAGTGTTGAAGAAGGCAAAATAAAATTGACGGATGAAAATGGAAACAGTGCATTTGTTATTAATGCAGATATTGCGGCCAGCAATGGGTTGATTCATGTTGTTGATGGAGTAGTGTATCCATTGGTACCAGCTATTACGAAAAAGGATTAACAATTTCAAATAAAATGGATGAACAGTTTCTCATAAACGAAGGCTTACCGTTTAAAGCGGTAAGCCTTTTTATTTGTTTAAAGATTTCTGCTACATTTATAGCATGGCGGTACTTGTTACAAACATCAAACAACTGGCAGGCGTAAGAGAAAAAACAAATTTGCTGAGAGGAAATGAATTAGCCCATCTGCCTTGCATAGAAAATGCTTTTCTTGGTATTAAAGATGGATTGATTGCTGAGTATGGCAACATGCATGAAATTGGAAACAGGGCAGCAGACTATACAACCTTTATTGATGCTGCCGGTCAGTTTATTCTTCCCTGCTGGTGCGACAGCCATACCCATCTTGTGTTTGCTGCAACACGTGAAGAGGAATTTGTTGATAAATTAAAAGGGCTCAGCTATGCTCAAATTGCTGCAAAGGGTGGTGGTATCTTAAACTCCGCTAAACACTTGGCAGAAAAACCGGAACTGGAATTACTGCGACTTGCCTGGAGCCGTTTACAGGAAGTAATTCAACTGGGCACCGGTGCCATTGAAATAAAAAGTGGGTATGGGCTATCCGTTGAAGCAGAATTGAAAATGCTGAGAGTGATTAAGAAACTAAAGGAAACATCACCCATACCAATAAAAGTTACATTCCTCGGCGCTCACACTTACCCGTTAGAGTTTACCAATAATCACCAGGGCTATATAGATCTCATCATTCATGAAATGCTGCCCGTCATTGCAAAAGAAGGCCTTGCTGATTTTGTGGATGTGTTTTGCGAAAACGGTTTCTTTTCTGTTGATGAAATGGAAACCATTTGCAAAGCTGCTATGCAATACTGGCTCACTCCAAAATTACACATCAATCAACTCAACAGTATGGGAGGTTTGCAAAAAGCAATTGAGTTGAATGCACTTACTGTTGATCACCTCGAAACAATGACAGCAACTGATATCAATGATCTTGCACAGTCATCAACCATCGGTACCTTATTGCCTGCTGCTGCTTTTTTTCTGCGCATGCCTTTTCAACCGGCCCGGGCTTTGATTGATGCAGGCGCTGCTATTGCGTTGGCAAGCGATTTTAATCCCGGTTCCTCACCAAGTGGTAATATGAACCTGGTGGTTGCCATAAGTTGTATTGGTATGAAGATGTTGCCCGAAGAAGCCATCAATGCGGCAACTATCAATGGTGCTTATGCCATGGAACTGGAGCATGAATTGGGTAGCATTACTGTTGGTAAAAGGGCCAATCTTATTTTCACCAAACGCATAACCTCATTGGCCAGTCTGCCTTATTCATTTGGGAGTAATCTTATAGATAAGGTAATGATCAGCGGCGAATTTTTCTCCTGATTGCCTGTTGCATGAAAACTGCTATCTTCATTCTACTTCAAACAAAGCCATATGCAACGTTTTCGTTTTTATAATAAGGAAGATGTTTTAACACTTACAAAGATCCGTCGTTTTGAAACCAAACTCGGCGAACGGGTTCAATTGATCTCTGATAAAGATCAGCTCGAACAATCGTTGGAGCAATCGAAAGCGAAATATGTATTGTTTGGAATTCCGGAAGATATTGGTGTAAAAGCAAACGATGGTATTGGAGGTACTGACACGGCATGGTTCCCATTTCTTACTTCCTTTCTCAATATTCAAAGTAATGATTTCTTTTCAGGCGATGAGGTTTTGCTGCTGGGGCATTTTGATTTTACAGATGCAGAAGCATTGATTGAAGAGAATGCACATAATCATGAAGAAAAGCTGGAAGCTTACCGGCATGCTGTACATATGATTGATGATGAAGTGGAACAATTAGCCAGGATCATCAGTTCAAAAAATAAGATACCCATTGCCATTGGCGGCGGACATAACAATGCCTATCCATTGATCAAAGGCACTGCCAAAGGCCTGTTCAAAGCTGAATTTGTTCAAATTGCACAAATCAATTGTATTAATCTCGACGCACATACGGATTATCGCCCCGCAGAAGGAAGACATAGCGGCAATGCATTTCGTTATGCAGAAGATGATGGCTATTTACAGAAGTATTGTGTGATAGGTGTGCATGAAAATTATATTCAACAGAATATCTGGATGGATATCGTCAACAATCCTTTCTTCGATTTAATTACTTATGAAGATATTTTTATTCATGAAAAAAGGAATTTCATACAGGCAATAGCGCATGCAACCGGGTTTACAGAAGATACTTATACCGGTATTGAATTAGATCTTGATTGTATTGAACACACACTCAGCAGTGCCATTACACCAAGTGGTATCAATAAACTGCATGCACGTCAGTATATCAATTTTGCCGCAACGGATAGTAAAGTGGCCTACCTGCATATTTGCGAAGGCGCAAGTTTTTTGAGCGATGGCCGTAAAAGCGAAACGACCGGTAAACTAATCAGTTACTTAGTGAGTGATTTTATTAAAGCACATACGGCGCATTAAAAAACGGATGTATTGATTTTTACATCTGCGCCGGAGCCAACCAATTTTATTTTTATCAGCAGCTTTTGAGCCTCTTTTAATTTTTTCTGTTTCAAAAGGGATGTATATAAACCCGTTAAAGCCCAGATATTATCGTTGTTATTTTTCAAATCGTTCCTGAAAGTTGTTTCAGCAGCGGCCCATTGTTTATTTTCTAAATAAGCATTACCCAGGTAATGTTTCGGGTTAAGTATCCAGTCTCTTGGTTCGTTATACACCATTTGCTCTTCAATAGATGATGCTTTTGAAAAATGCTCAATAGCTGTTATATATTTTTTTTCTTTCAAAGCAATAGTTCCATCAAGCAAACTGGCTGCAACATTTGCACCATCAATAGCAGGGGAGAAGGGTGCAAAGGGTAATTGAAGAACATTGTCTTTCAGTAATACATTGATATGCATCAACTCTTCTTTTGCAGCAGCCGTTTGATTTTTATTTGCCAACGCCATCCCCCTGCTAAAATGATACAGGATGGTTGCATGCACTTGTTTCTCAGTTGGCTTTTGTTGTGTAAGTAAAACATTCCATCTTCCGAATTTTATATCAATCAGTACTGTTGTCATATAAATGTATTGAACATAACTGCCCAAAGCACCTTCTAACTGCAGGTAATCTTTGGGAATACTGTTGGCGGTAGCCAGAGCTGATTTTACTGCATACTTCATTTGGCCAGCAAGCATGGCATGATTGGTTTGCATGTGCAGGTTATGAATGATGTACAAAAAATCATTTGCTGTAACTGCAGCATACAGAGGGATCATTTTTTTATAACTGTTGACTGCCTGCTCATTTACAAGCCCGCCTTTTTTATAATTACCAGTACGCAGATAAATATGTGAAGGCATATGTACCATATGCGATAAGGCAGGTGTTAAGCTGCCTAACCTGTCGGCACTTGCCAATGCAAGGCTTGCATAGGGTGATGGTTCCATTACATGAATATAATAGTGGTTGGCTCCCGGATGATTGGGTGTTTTCAATAATAATTTTTCCAGTACCAAACGGATTTTGGGTGTCCACGGTTTAGGCTCACCGTTAGTAAACCATAGATCCCAGGGATGCTGCAACATCAACGCATCAGCATATAATGCCGCTGCATCTGCATTATCAGGGAATTGTTCATACAAAGCTTTCATCCGGTCAGCATATAATTGATTCAGGTGTTCTCTTGTTTGAGTAGAATCGATTGAATAACGCACTTGCTGAGCATCTATTAATGCTTTTTCAACAGCGGTACATTCACCGGAAAACTCCAATGCTTTGCTGCTTGCGACTAAGGCATCAGGTGAGGCTGCATAACCAAGATCATTGATATTGGGTCCGTATGCCAATGCCTGCGCCCAATAGATCATGGCACAGCGGGGATCAAATTTTTCTGCTTTTTTAAAAGAGGCCATGGCTTCAATGATGTGAAAACCATAATACATATTGATGCCCTGGTTAAAATAAAATTGAGCACTGTCATTGCCGGTAGTGATCTTCCATTTATAATTGCCGGCACCGGGTATAGGTGGAATATCTGTTTCTTCTAAATAGATTTTCAGCGCTTCCCAATCAGGTCCGCAACGAACAATTGTTTTTTGTTTATAGTTGTTGATTGATTGGAGTTGCTGCTTTTGCTGATACCTGTCAGTAAGTTTGAATGCAACAAATGCGGAAAGGAATGCAGGTAATACAAGGAGCAGTAGTTTTAATTTCATGCTGATGGCGTTAAGAAAGAAAAGCTACAATCTTTTTTATTTTCTTAAAAATAATTTAGCCGGAATTTTAAAGGAAACCTGTTTTTAATTTCAATTCTTCCATTACATTAAAAATGATGGGGCAACGATCATAATGCATCATCACTGTAAATAGGCGCCTTGTAAAATGGGGGAGATGTAGTGCAGGGAATTCACGACAGCCGGCAAAGCGATCTTCATATACGGTGCATTTGTTGTCTGCAAGGAAATGACAGGGAATAGTATTGATGACCATCAGCCCGGAGTTTCCTTTTTCAAGATA
>JAYUTS010000178.1:0-6955 GCA_043754995.1 Chitinophagaceae bacterium | reverse complement strand
TTTACAGTGTGAGCATCAGCGGTTATCATATTGCTGAAGCAGGAGCAAATCCTATTACACAATTAGCCTTCACATTGTCGAATGGATTTACTTATGTTGAATATTACATCAGCAGGGGAATGAACATTGATGATTTTGCACCCAATCTTTCTTTCTTCTTCAGCAATGGAATGGATCCGGAATACAGTGTAATAGGAAGAGTTGCCAGGAAGATCTGGGCCAAAGCGATGAAGTATAAATACAAAGCCAACAAACGTAGCCAGATGTTGAAGTATCATATTCAAACAAGTGGCAGAAGTTTGCATGCACAGGAAATCGACTTCAACGATATACGTACTACGTTGCAGGCATTGTATGCCATTTATGATAATTGCAATTCACTTCATACCAATGCCTATGACGAAGCTATTACCACACCAACAGAAGAAAGTGTAAGAAGAGCAATGGCTATTCAACTCATCATTAACCGTGAATTAGGAACAGCGAAAAATGAAAACCCGAACCAGGGGGCCTTCTTAATTGAAGAGTTAACCGATTTGGTAGAAGATGCAGTAATGAATGAATTCAACCGTATTACTGAGCGTGGTGGCGTATTGGGTTCTATGGAACGGATGTATCAACGTAATAAAATTCAGGAAGAAAGTTTGTATTACGAGCATCAAAAACATACAGGTGAATTACCGTTGATTGGTGTAAATACATTCTTAAGCAAAAATGGAAGTCCAACTATTCTACCACAGGAAGTCATTCGCAGTACAACAGAAGAGAAAGAACAACAGATTACCAACCTGCAGAATTTCTGGAAGAGAAATGAGAATCGCAGTGCAGAAGAACTGAAGAAATTGAAAGAAGTAGCTGTTAATAATGGAAATATTTTTGCGCAACTGATGGAAACCGCAAAACATTGTTCATTGGGACAAATTACACATGCACTATACGAAGTAGGCGGGCAATACAGGAGGAGCATGTAAGATAGAAGTTAAATAATGTCTTTATATGAACGGGATGATGTTTTAGAAAGCGTCATCCCGTTTTTATTACCTTTCAATTTAAAATAGAAGTGATGATCCCGGTAACAAAAATGTTTAAATTGATATTGCTCTTAGCTGTTGTTGCTGGCTGTACAGTTTCGCCTTATAAAGTAACAAACAAGGATTATAAACAGCAGGCAAAAAAGTTTGGCAAATTATTGGAACAGTATCCGTTGAGGGATTCAGTTGAAACAGCACCATTTGTGGGCACCACCAACTTCTCCATGCGCCGCCCCAATTTTGTCATTATTCATCATACAGCTCAAAACAGTTGCGAGCAAACATTAAAAACATTTACACTTCCACGCACACAGGTGAGTGCTCATTATGTGATCTGCCGGGATGGAACGGTATATCATATGCTCAACGATTATTTAAGGGCGCATCATGCAGGATTAAGCAGGTGGGGAAATGCAACGGATATTAATTCGAACAGTATTGGAATTGAATTAGACAATAATGGATTTGAAACCTTTGACGAACGACAACTCAGCAGTTTAGCCGTATTGCTGGATCGGTTAAAAAAATCGTTCAGTATTCCTGCTGCTAATTTTATTGGTCATGGCGATATTGCACCAACAAGAAAGAATGACCCTAACTGGCGGTTCCCCTGGAAAACATTCAGTGAAAAAGGATTTGGTTTATGGTGGAGCGATACAACCAATATACAAGTGCCAATGAATTTTGATTATTTAACGGCTATTCGCATAGTAGGATATGATCTGAAAGATACTTCAGCAGCCATTCTCGGTTTTAAACGTCATTTCATGATGGATACAACAAAAGGCATGACAGTAGAAGCTTCCAAAGTGCTTTATCAACTGCATAAAAAATATCTGTAAATTTATAGCTGCTTTGCTCCCATTTAAAAAATACATTTAGTAAGGATTACTTCCATTGAATCAGTATCGGTTTGTTATGATCGTACGCCACCGAAATCAGGTTGCGTTGATAAGAATTACTGAACCTTGAAGTGATTGATTAAGATTTTATTTCCACCGGAAATAAAATCTTAACAGAACAAAGTTCGCAACAGGCGACCTGCCTGTCGGCAGGCAGGTGCTATCATTTCAGATGCCGGTATAAAAAAGAATCAGGAGATTAATGTATGACAGCAGAACATCAACGACTTTCAGAAAACGCTAATAAGTCTGTGCCGCTAGAGAAGTGGGGGCCCTATCTCAGCGAACGCCAATGGGGAACGGTGAGGGAAGACTATGGCCCGCATGGAGATGCATGGGGGTACTTTCCATTTGAACATTCTCATTACCGCAGCTATTTATGGGGAGAAGATGGGTTGGCAGGTATCTCAGATTATTTTCAGAACCTGTGTTTTGGTATTTCACTCTGGAATGGGAAAGATGCCATTCTTAAGGAACGTTTATTCGGTTTAGGTAACTACGACGGCAACCATGGCGAAGATGTAAAAGAACTTTATTATTACCTCGATAATGTACCATCGCATTATTACATGGAGTATTTATATAAATATCCGCAGTTAGCTTTTCCCTATAAAAAATTATATGATGAAAATAAGAAACGCAGTCGCACGGAGCCGGAGTATGAAATATTAGACACCACTGTATTTAAGAATAATCATTACTATGATGTGCTGGTAACCTATGCCAAGCAAAATGGCAATGATCTTTATATTAAGATTGATATTACAAACCGGAGCCAGCGGGCAGCCAACATTTCTATCTTGCCTACTCTTTGGTTTTCCAATAAGTGGAGCCATGATCCAAAAGAAATAAAACCTGTTGTTGAGTATGTGAACGACCATTGTGTACATGCATGGCATTACCGGTTGGGCGATTATTATTTTTATTTTTCTGACGCTAATGATCTTTGGTTTACAGAAAATGAAACCAATATGGAAAAACTCAATGGCACAGCTAACACTTCCATTTTTGTAAAAGATGCTTTTCATGATGCCGTGATTAAAGGAAAGAATAAAAAAGAATTACGCAAGAAAAAGACAGGTACAAAATGTGCTCCCGTATATGATCTGCATTTGAAAGGAAAGGAAACAAAAACAATTTACTGCCGCATTGTAAATGCTTATACAGAGCATGCATTTCCTGAAGGGTTTGATTATGTTTTTAAACAACGCAAACAAGAGGCAGATGAATTTTATGCAACAATAATTCCCGACCATTTAACTGCTGATCAAAAAAATATTTCAAGGCAGGCTTATGCCGGCTTGCTATGGAGCAAACAGTTCTATGCCTTTGATACAGAAAAGTGGATCAGTTCAAGCGATGGTATTACACCAGTTAACGATGGGAAAAAACATGGGCGTAACAGCGACTGGAAGCATCTGAAAAATGCAGATGTCATCAGTATGCCCGATAAATGGGAGTATCCCTGGTATGCAGCATGGGACCTGGCGTTTCAATGTATATCCATGGCCACAATTGATCCTGTTTTTGCAAAACACCAGCTCCTGCTCATTATGCGAGAGTGGTATATGAAACCGGATGGACAATTGCCTGCCTACGAATGGAACTTTGGTGATGTAAATCCACCGGTGCATGCCATGGCCGCATGGAGTGTTTATAATATTGAAAAAAATAAAACAGGAAAAGGCGATGTGCAGTTTCTTAAAAAAATATTTCAGAAACTGTTAATCAATTTCACATGGTGGATCAACCGCAAGGATGATAAGGGAAATAATTTGTTCCAGGGAGGCTTCCTTGGTTTGGATAACATTGGAGTGTTCAACAGAAGTCACCATATACCCGGTAATCTTCAATTAGAACAAGCCGATGGAACTTCATGGATGGGTATGTATGCTTTGAATATGATGGATATTGCTGTGGAAATAGCTTTACATGATGATGCATTTGAAGATACGGCAACACGTTTTTTTGAACATTTTGTATTGATAGCTGAAGCATTGAATAGCCATCATTTATGGAATGAAGAAGATAAGTTTTATTATGATGTATTAGTGATGCATGACGGATCGAATCTTCCGCTTAGGATTAAATCGGCGGTGGGATTGACCAGTTTATTTGCTGTTTCAACCATTCATAAAGGCGCATTGAGTAAGTTAAGAGATTTTAAAAAGCGTATTTCATGGTTTGAGAACTATCGTAAAGCAAATAATCTTTTCTGGCCCAATGAAGAAAAAAGCGATAGCGAAGAAATTTTATTATCACTAGTACCGAGGGAAAAATTAATTGCCATCCTTAGCCGCCTGCTCGATGAAAATGAATTTTTATCAGAAGGAGGTATCCGTGCTATGTCAAAAACTCATGAGAAAAAACCTTATTCAGTAGAAATTGAGGGGCAGACTTATTCTATTCAATACGACCCCGGCGATTCTACAAGTGATATGTTTGGAGGAAACAGCAATTGGCGTGGGCCGGTGTGGATGCCGTTGAACTTTTTAACCATTCAATCCATCAAAAATTTTGGCGATTTTTATGGCGATAGTTTAAAAGTTGAATATCCTAAAGGTTCGGGAACAGAACTTAATCTTATACAGATAGCTGAAAAATTATCTGAACGGATCATTAATCTTTTTAGCCGAAATGAAAAAGGAGAGCGAAAAAGCTATGAACAATACAACTGGTTTTATAAGCAACCGGGTAATGAACACTTGCTATTGTTTTATGAATATTTTCATGGTGATAGCGGAAAAGGTTTAGGTGCCAATCACCAAACAGGCTGGACAGCATTGGTTGCAGAACTCATTACTGAATTTGGAATGAAAAAATAATTAATGCAATTCACCTGCCGGTTCATGATCATCATATTGATCTCTCAGCTTCAGTAATTCAACCTTTAATTCTTTGATCAGATTTTGATGAGCAGTTGAACGGATGAGATTATGTTGCTCCTGTGGGTCTTTTGTAAGATCATATAATTCCCATTCGTTGATAGTATAAAAATAGATCAGCTTATATTGTTCGCCCCTGATACCAAGATGAGGCGCTACATAATGATCAATGGGGTATTCGTAATAATGATAATAGAGATAATTCCTGCTCAGCTTTTTTTGTTTGCCTGTAATATGTGTTTGTAAACTTATTCCCTGCATCCATGAAGGAACAGCAACACCTGCAACATCCATGATGGTTGGGGCAAAGTCAATATTTTGCACCAGTTCATTAGAAATAGTTCCTGCTTTTATTTTGCCGGGCCATCGAATTAAAAGGGGTGCCTGCATTGATACATCATACATCCAGCGTTTATCAAACCATCCATTTTCTCCCAAATAAAATCCCTGGTCACCGGTATAAATCACCAAAGTGTTTTTAGTAAGATCATTCTTATCTAAATAATCAAGCAGCCTTCCGGTATTTTCATCAATGGATGCAACACATGCCATATAGTCCTGCATATACCATTGATATTTTAAGGCAAGTAGCTTTCCTTTGTCTTTATAATATTGTTGCAGCAATTTGCCACGTTGTGCAAAAATTTCTTTCAATCCTCTTTTTTCCTCTTCAGAAATATTATTAAAGATGAACTTGTAACCATTTTTTTCCGATGGGGTAGATTTTAATTCAGGGATGTTTTCAAAGTATGCAGGATCAATTTTCAGATCAATGGATAATACCATATCATAAAGAATACTCATCTTCTGCTCCTGCCATGGTTTGCCATGCTGGTTCATGTCTGCATATAATGTTGGAGGCTCAGGGTACACCTGTTTCGATGTTATGAGCAGATGCTTTAAACGTGGCAGCCAATTACGATGGGGCGCTTTTTGGTGAAGCAACAATAAAAAAGGTTTATTCTTATCTCTTTGATCGAGCCATTGTAATGCTTCATTTGTGATGACGTCTGTAACATATCCTTTTTCAGTAACTGTATCGCCTTTCATGTTAATCATCCGTGGATTATTATACAGGCCCTGACCGGGTAATATTTTCCAGTAATCAAATCCTGTTGGGTAAGAATGTAAGTGCCATTTCCCCACAAGTGCTGTTTGATAACCTGCGTTCTGCATTAATTTGGGCATTGTAATTTTCGAAGAATCAAATCTTGTGCGATTATCCTTTACCGCATTCTTATGTGAATGCTGACCCGTTAGTAAGGTAGCCCTGGCAGGACTGCAAATAGAATTGCCAACAAATGCTTTATTGAACAGGATGCCTTCTTTTGCCAGCCGATCGATATGGGGCGTATGAATAAACTGTTTGTTGTAGGCACTAATCGCATCGTTATCATGATCATCACTCATGATATAAATGATATTAGGTTGCTGGGCAATCGCCGAAGTACTGCAGAAGAGCAGCAGGAATAAAAATCGCATGATTGAAAGTTACAATAATTATAGATGTGTAGATTTGAGGAAATTATTTGATCATGGAGTTTGGAAGAGTAGATGAAAAGGAATTGGATAGCATTGATTTCTCTTTGCCAAAGGAGCCTGCTTTCAATAAAGCAATACTAAAAGGGAAATCTGTAAAAGATGCAAAAGTTTATCTCGGTTGTGCCAAGTGGGGACGAACTGAATGGGTAGGCAAGATCTATCCACCCAAAACCAAAGAGAAAGATTTTTTGCAACACTATGTTGAACATTACAATAGTATTGAATTGAATGCCACACATTACAAAGTGTATGGTGAAGCTGGCACACGCAAGTGGGCAGAGAAAGCAAAAGATAAAGATTTTAAGTTTTGTCCAAAGATGTACCAGGGTGTAACACATCGTGGAAGTTTAAAAGGAAAAGATTTTATTACCAATGAATTCTTTCGTGGCATTGTTGGGTTTGAAGAACATCTGGGTCCCATCTTTGTACAGGTGAGTGATACATTTTCACCCAAACGGAAAGAAGAGTTATTTGAATACCTGGCTTCCTTACCAAAAGACCTGCAATTCTTTTTAGAAGTTCGTCATCCGGATTGGTTGGGCAAAGAAGAGATACAAAACGAACTTTTCACTACATTAAAACAACTGAACATTGG
>JAYUTS010000177.1:0-17495 GCA_043754995.1 Chitinophagaceae bacterium | reverse complement strand
TGCTCATTATCAGCCAGGTAGTTGGTTATATGCTCAGCAAATTTTACGGCATTAAATTTATTTCTGAATTGCAACGGCATAAGAGGTGGAAAACAAGTCTGTTGATGGTGGGTGTTGCATGGTTCAGTTTATTCTTATTTGCGCTGGTTCCTGCACCATGGGGTATGCTTTGTTTTTTTGTAAATGGATTTACACTTGGTTTTATGTGGGGCGTTGTATTCAGTTATGTGGAAGGAAGAAGAGCAACAGACTTTATTGGAGTAGTGCTGGCCGTTAGTTTTATTTTTGCCGGCGGCTTCAGCCGCAGTGTTGGAAAGTGGTTGATCTTAAATTGGAATGTTACAGAATACTGGATGCCTTTTGCAACAGCTTCTTTGTTTGCAGGCCCGTTGATCTTGTTTTATATTTTTTTGGAGAAGGCTCCCTTACCTGATACTGCAGATATTGCAGAAAGAACAGTGCGCTTGCCCATGAATCAGCCCGAACGGAAAAACTTTATAAAACAGTTTCGATTTGGTGTGATTGCATTCGTCATCATTTATTTACTGCTCACCATCATGCGTGATCTGCGGGATAATTACATGGCCAATATGTGGAACGAGTTGGGCTATGCAAAAAATGCAGCCGTCTTTGCAAAAACCGAAACGATTACTTCACTTGTTATACTGGCATTAATTGGTATGATGGTTTTTGTGCGAAACAATATACGGGCTTTCCGCATTATTCATCTGTTGCTGATGCTTGGTTTTACAATTGCAGGTATTGCTTCCTTGTTATTTACAAAGGGATTGATCACCGGAGCAGGCTGGATGCAGTTTACAGGCCTGGGCTTGTATATTGCGTATGTATTATTCAATAGTGTTTTCTTTGAACGGTTGCTTGCGGCATTCAGTATTGCCGGCAATGTTGGCTTTTTAATTTATATGGCAGATGCATGGGGCTATCTGGGGAGTATTACCGTCATGTTATCAAAAGAATTATTTAAACTGCAACTCAACTGGGTTTCTTTTTATTCACAATTGGTCATCGTCTTTGCTTTAATTGGAATTGTTGCCAGCGTGTTTTCACTTTTGTACTTTAATCAGAAACATCGTTCACAAAAAATTACCTGAACCCCGCCATTCATCCTTTTTACTTTCCATTAAGACGAAGCATGGATACAACAGCATGAAAGCATTTAACTTTACCAAAACAGGAATTGGTTTTGGAACAACAAGCAAAGAAAAAAAGTCTGTTCGATTTTCGTTTACTCAAAAGGATCATCAGTTATGCTTCTCCCTATAAGAGAAGATTTAACGGTTCTGTCATTTTAGCCATTGTGTTAGCCATCATGGCTCCTGTTCGCCCCTGGCTCATCAACACAACAGTTAATGATTATATTCAACACAATCTTGCTGAGATGGTCATTCGTATTACCATTTTCCAGCTTGTGCTAATCATCATTGAAACCGTGCTACGCTTTTTCTTTTCTTATTTTACTTCCTGGCTGGGGCAGGCAGTTGTAAGAGATCTGCGGGTGAGTGTGTTTCAAAAAATCCTTGGGTTGAATCTCCGCCAGTTTGATCAAACACCAATCGGTACACTCACTACAAGAACGGTGAATGATATTGAAACCATCAGTGATGTATTTGCAGAAGGGTTTACTCCTATCCTTGCTGATTTCTTGACCATCATTGCAGTATTGTTCACGATGTTTCATATCAACTGGCAGTTAACTCTTGTTTGTTTGATACCATTTCCCTTCCTCATTTTAGCTACTTATTATTTTAAAGAAACGGTCAATAAGAGTTTTCACAGGGTTAGGAACGCTGTTGCGGCATTGAATGCTTTTGTACAGGAACATATACAGGGCATGCATGTAGTTCAGGCTTTTGCAGTAGAAGAAAAGGAGTTCAACAAATTCAGAAGGATCAACAAAGATCACAGGAATGCCAACATCAAAGCCATTTTTGCTTATTCCGTTTTTTTTCCGGTGGTAGAAATTATTTTGGCTATCTCGCTTGGTTTGCTTGTATGGTTTGGTGCGGGGCAGGCAATTTCAACAACTAATGGTGAAGCGGCAAAGATGGCTGGTGAAATCATGGCTTTTATTATTTTACTCAACCTGCTTTTTCGCCCGTTACGTTTCATTGCAGATAAATTCAATGTGCTGCAAATGGGAATGGTGGCGAGTGAACGGGTTTTTAAAGTGCTTGATAACAAAGATGAAATTGCTCCTTCGCCCGCAAATGCGTTTCATCCAATAGAAGCAGTGCCGGGCAAAATTGAATTCGACCATGTATGGTTTGCCTATACAGATGAGAACTGGGTCTTGAAAGATATTTCTTTTACGGTATTGCCCGGCGAAACCATTGCATTGGTTGGGCATACAGGAAGTGGCAAAACCTCTATCATCAGTTTGCTGAACCGTTTGTATCATATACAGAAAGGTGTCATCAAAATTGATGATGTAAAGATTGAAGACTATCATCTTGAAGCATTGCGGGGTAAAATTGGAGTGGTATTACAGGATGTGTTTTTGTTTGCAGGCAGCATCACAGAAAATGTAACACTTCGCAATGATGCTATTGAAAAAGAAAAAGTAATAGAAGCAGCTAAACTCATCGGGATACATGATTTCATTATGCGGCTACCCGGTAATTATGATTTTGATGTAATGGAACGGGGCGCAACCATGAGCCAGGGTCAACGGCAATTGCTGAGTTTTATACGGGCATTGTTGTTTAATCCGTCTGTTTTAATTTTGGATGAAGCCACTTCATCCGTTGATACAGAAACGGAGCAAATGATTCAAAACGCCATTGATAAATTAATCGAAGGAAGAACCTCCATTGTTATTGCACATCGCTTGTCAACCATTCGCAAAGCAGATAAGATCATTGTGCTGGATAAAGGAGAGATCAAAGAATCGGGCACACACCAGGAACTACTAATGCTTGGCGGTTATTATGCAAAGCTGCATGAGATGCAGTTTGCGAAGGCTGTGCTGTAGCAAATCTTCGAATAAGTTTTCCAAAAATGGGTCTTGATTAACCTGAACAACTTTTTTCCACATTCAATCCGGCTTTTCCCTTTTTTTCACCCACCGCTCCTTATCTTTGCGGCAAATTTCGGAAAAAGCATGAAGTTCAAAAGCATCAAATCCTTACTGGCAGTGGTTTTCAGCGGATTTCTATTGGTAGCTGCACAAGGTGTTTTTGCGCAGCATGAGCCAGCTCAACAGGGAGGCCATGAAGCAGGTCAGGATTCAGCTCAACATGCGCCCAAAAAAGAAGGCTTTGATGCCAAAGAAGTGATCTTTGGCCATATCATGGATGCCCATGAATTTCATTTTATTGATTATAAAGGAAGCGACGGAAAAGAACATGCGGTAACGATCCCTCTTCCGGTTATTTTATATTCCTCTCAAAAAGGGCTGACCGTTTTCTCTTCTTCACGTTTTGAACATGGTCATGCAGCATATGAAGGCTATAAACTGGTAAAAGAAACGATTGGTGAAAAAATTGTGTCGGCTGATGCTACAGAAACGGTTTATGATTTTTCTCTAACACGCAACGTAGTGCAGATGATGCTGGCACTTGCCTTCCTGGTTTGGCTGCTGATCAGTATTGCCAACGCTTATGCAAAGGGATTGGGTGTTACCACTGCACCAAAAGGGAAGCAAAATTTAATGGAGCCCATCATTACATTTGTAAGAGATGAAGTGGCCATTCCAAACCTTGGTCATAAAGCAATGAAGTATCTGCCTTATTTGCTCACTGTATTCTTTTTCATTCTCATTAATAATATCATTGGACTAATACCGGGCACAGCGAATGTAACAGGCAATATTGCTTTTACTGCTGTACTTGGTTTAATTTCTTTTGTTGTTATCCTTGCAAGCTCAAACAAACACTATTGGCTGCACATTTTTAATCCTCCCGGAGTGCCGTTAGGTGTTAAGTTCATACTAGTTCCGGTAGAATTTTTAAGTGTATTCATCAAACCATTTGCATTGATCATACGTTTGTTCGCCAACATGGTTGCCGGTCATATCATTATCATTTGTTTGATTTCACTCATTTTCATTTTTGCTCAATTGAACCAGTATGCTGGTTGGGGGGCTTCTCCCTTAGCGATTGGCTTTACCATATTTATTTATTTTATTGAAGTGTTGGTTGCTTTTTTACAGGCGTTCATTTTTACGGTGCTTACGGCAGTGTTTATCGGCCAGGCATTGGAAGGAGATCATAGCCATGAAGAAGGAGCAGCACATCATTAAGCCCCCATCCCCTAAAGGGGGAGTAAGGGAAAAAATTTTTATTTTTTAATCAGATAAATTCACAATTATGCATGTTATTTTATTAGATGCGTTGGCAAATGCCGGTGGTGCTGTAGGTGCTGGTTTAGCAGCTATTGGCGCAGGTATCGGTATCGGCCAGATTGGTAAAGGTGCATTGGAATCAATTGCACGTCAGCCGGAAGCTTCTAACGATATCCGTGCAAACATGATCCTTACTGCGGCACTCGTAGAAGGAGCAGCATTGTTTGCTATTATCGTGGGCTTTCTTGCAATGGTTTTATAATCATTGCCGCACAAAACAATTTACTGCATCCAAAGTACAGGACGGCGGATGCAGTATTTTTAAAACTTACATTGTGCTGCACAGCTTCCAACTTCGTTGGATAAATTAGCGAAGCAGCATCTGAACTTATTTAAATACAGAACATGAATTTACTTACTCCCGGCTTCGGCTTATTGGTCTGGACATTGCTGGCTTTCTTAGTTGTATTTTTTCTGTTGAAAAAATATGCATGGCCAGCTATCATTAAGGGATTATCCGAAAGAGAAAAGGGTATTGCCGATGCATTGGAAACAGCGGAAAAAGTAAGGGCCGAAATGGCACATTTGAAAAATGAAAATGAAGCATTACTGGCAAAGGCCCGTGAAGAAAGATCACAGTTGTTGAAAGAAGCCCGTGAAACAAGAGACAAAATTGTAGGCGAAGCAAAAGACTTGGCAAAAGCAGAAGCCAATAAAATTATAATAGAAGCACAGGCTGCCATCAATCAACAAAAAATGGCTGCTTTAACGGATGTAAAAAACCAGGTGGGTAACCTGGTGATTGAAGTAAGTGAAAAAGTATTGCGTCGTGAGCTGGCTAATAGAGCGGATCAGGAAGCCTATATCAATTCATTAGCTGAAGTAGTAAAACTGAATTAAATAAATAGTTATGAGCAGTGAGCGATTCGCTTGAAGCTTGAAACTCAAAGTTTGAATATTATATGCAGAATCCACGGGTAGCAGGTCGTTATGCAAAATCACTGGTAGTGCTTGCACAGGAGCAAAACCAGCTTGATGTTGCTTATGCCGACATGAAATATTTACAGGAGCTCTGTAAGCTTAGCAGAGAGTTTGCCAATTTGTTGCGCAGCCCGGTGATCAAAGGAGATACCAAAGAGAAGATTGTTGCACAGGTGCTGGGTAAAAATATGGGAACACTTTCATCGGCCTTTATCCATTTGCTCATTAAAAAAGGCCGGGAAAAAAATCTCCCTGAAATTGCATTTTCATTTATTGCACAGTATAATGAAATCAAAGAGATTCACATTGTTAAGCTTGTTACCGCCGAACCTGCAAGTGATGAATTGAAGACTTCGATCATCGATAAAATTAAAAACACAACGGCACTCAGGAATATTGAACTTGTAACTGAAGTGAATACTTCAATTATAGGAGGTTTTCAATTAGAGTACAATGGCAATTTGGTTGATGCAAGTATTGCAAGAGATTTGCGGGATATACAAAAGCAGTTTGAGAAAAATATATACGTAAGAAATATTCGATAATAAAATTTTCTAAAAAATAAAGCGTCATGGCAGATATTAAACCGGATGAGATTTCAGCGATACTTCGCCAGCAGTTAAGCAATTTCAATGTTGGTGCTGATTTGGAAGAAGTAGGTACCGTATTGCAGGTGGGTGATGGTATTGCCCGTGTATATGGATTGAATAATGTTGGTTATGGTGAACTGGTAGAATTCGAAAGCGGTGTTCGTGCCATTGCTTTGAACCTTGAAGAAGATAATGTAGGTGTGGTGTTGATGGGTGAAGGGAAAAATATCAAAGAAGGTTCAAAAGTTCGTCGTACCAATCAAATCGCTTCTATTAAAGTGGGAGAGGGAATGAGTGGCCGTGTCATTAATGTATTAGGAGAACCAATTGATGGAAAAGGACCTCTCGTAGGTGAATTATATGAAATGCCTTTGGAACGTAAAGCACCAGGTGTAATCTTCCGTGAGCCGGTAAAAGAACCATTACAAACAGGAATCAAATCAATTGATGCAATGATTCCGATCGGCCGTGGTCAGCGTGAATTGATTATTGGTGATCGCCAAACTGGTAAAACAGCCATTGCGGTTGACACCATCATCAATCAAAAAGAATTTTATGAAGCAGGGAAGCCTGTATATTGTATTTATGTAGCTATAGGACAAAAGGCATCAACCATTGCAGGTGTTATGAAAACACTCGAAGATCATGGTGCCATGAAGTTTACAACTATTGTTGCAGCTTCTGCAAGTGATCCTGCACCTCAGCAGTTCTTTGCTCCATATGCCGGTGCTGCTATTGGCGAATTCTTTCGTGATACCGGACGTCCTGCATTAATTATTTATGATGATTTGTCAAAACAGGCAGTGGCCTATCGTGAAGTATCATTGTTACTTCGTCGTCCTCCGGGTCGTGAAGCATACCCCGGTGATGTGTTCTATTTGCACAGTCGTTTATTAGAGCGTGCTGCCAAAGTAATTGGCGATGACAGTGTAGCAAGAAACATGAATGATGTTCCGGACAGCATTAAACATTTGGTAAAAGGTGGTGGTTCATTAACTGCTTTACCAATCATTGAAACACAGGCAGGTGATGTATCTGCCTACATTCCAACAAATGTGATTTCAATTACAGATGGTCAGATATTTCTTGAGGGTAACTTGTTCAATGCAGGTATCCGTCCGGCGATTAACGTAGGCATCTCCGTTAGTCGTGTGGGTGGTAATGCACAGATCAAGTCGATGAAAAAAGTTGCAGGTACCTTAAAATTAGATCAGGCATTGTACCGTGAGTTGGAAGCCTTTTCTAAATTCGGTGGTGATATGGATGCAGCAACAAAATCTGTAATTGATAAGGGAGCCCGTAACGTTGAGATATTGAAACAGGCACAATACTCACCCTTTGCTGTTGAAAAACAGGTTGCCATTATTTATCTTGGTACAAATGGATTGTTAAATGCTGTTCCGGTAAAAAGGATTAAAGAGTTTGAAGAACAATTCTTACTTGAAATGGAAACCAAGTTGCCGGATGTATTAGCTGAGTTTAAAAAAGGAGCTTTACCTGAAGAGGGGATTAAGAAGATGGTAGAGTTGGCCAATAAATTAATTCCACAGTTTAAAGCATAAGCAGGTCTTATTTATTTCAAAAGGGAAGGTTCCACACCTTCCCTTTTTTATTTCGAATTGAGTCATCGTCAGAATAATTTTTTTTTCATTAGAACATGTGGAATGGTTAGTTGAATAAACTCAGTTCCTTCTATTTTATATCCCTGCTTTTCAAAAAAAGAAACAGTTGCCTTGCGGGAATGCATCATAATGATTTTATAACGACGGTCACGGGCAAGGTTCTCGGCAAAATTCATGAGGGAGGCACCTATTCCTTTTCCTTGTAAATTATTTTGTACAGCCATTTGCCTCAATCTTACAAGATCAGTATCAATGCGGGTTAAAAAACAACAACCCAGCATCTTTTCATCCTCAAAAGCAGCGATAAGAATGTCCTCTTTTTCACGCTCTAATTCTTCAGGAGTAAAATTCAGACCCAGTGGTTTGCGCAAAATTTCATATCGCAAATTGATCATTTGCTGATGTTCAGGAGTCCCATAATCTATTTGTTTCAAAGCCATAAGCAGAATTAAAGCATTATGGACAAGTTACATTTTTTTGTGTAAAAACAAACAGTTGTTATATGATACCTTTTCAGTTCAAAAAAGGGTAAATCATGATTATTTTAAAGTCATCGGTTTATCCCATTTGAACTGGCTGAAAATGAGAGCTTTCAGACAATTTGTATTAACCGCTTGCTAATTGTTTAAAAACTCTATTTTTGCAACCTGTAACCAAATTATTACGACAATGTCAGACATCGCAGCAAGAGTAAAAAAAATCATCGTAGACAAGTTAGGTGTTGAAGAAACAGAGGTTAATCCTGAAGCTTCTTTTACAAATGATTTAGGAGCTGATTCTTTAGACACAGTTGAACTCATTATGGAGTTTGAAAAAGAGTTTAACATTTCTATCCCTGATGAACAAGCCGAAACCATCACAACCGTTGGTCAGGCAGTGGCTTATTTAGAGGAACACGCTAAGTAATTTAATACCGCCCCAAGCGGTACAAACCTTTCTTATTACCAGGCAACTTATGCAACTCAAACGAGTAGTAGTTACCGGAATTGGTGCCCTTACACCATTAGGCAAAACTCTTGAACAATATTGGGAGGGACTGGTTAATGGTGTATCTGGCGCTGATTTCATCCAACAATTTGATTGCAGTAAATTCAAAACAAGATTTGCCTGTGAGGTAAAAGATTTTGAACCTACTGCCTATCTTGATCGTAAGGAAGCCCGCAAAATTGATCGCTTTACCCAGTTTGCTTTAATTGTTAGTGATGAGGCCGTGAAAGATGCCGGTATCACAAAGGACAATGTTGATCCTGACAGGGTAGGTGTGATTTTTGCAAGCGGTATCGGCGGGTTAATCACTTTCCAGGAAGAGGTTGTAAATTTTGCCCAGGGTGATGGAACCCCCCGTTTTAATCCTTTCTTTATTCCCAAAATGATTTTGGACATTGCCGCTGGCCAAATTTCAATGCGGCATGGCTTTAGGGGTCCAAATTTTGCAGTTGTTTCTGCCTGTGCATCTTCAACCAATGCCATTATTGATGCGTATGATAATATTCGCCTCGGTAAAGCAGATATTGTTTTAACTGGTGGCAGCGAAGCTGTGGTAAGTGCTGCCGGGGTTGGTGGATTTAATGCAATGAAAGCCCTGAGCGAACGCAATGATGATCCTAAAACAGCAAGCCGGCCGTTTGATAAAGACCGTGATGGCTTTGTAATGGGTGAGGGTGCAGGTATGCTGATATTAGAAGATCTTGAACACGCACTAAAACGGGGAGCAAAAATTTATTGCGAAATAGCAGGCGGGGGTGCTACAGCCGATGCACATCATATCACAGCTCCGCATCCTGAAGGACTGGGTGCCAATAATGTAATGAAAGTTGCTTTAAAAGATGCCGGGATGCAGGCATCTGATATTGATTATATTAATGTACACGGCACTTCAACACCGCTGGGCGATATAGCTGAAACCAAAGCAATTTTGAAAGTATTTGGAGAGCATGCTTATCATCTCAATATCAGCTCCACCAAATCAATGACAGGTCATTGTCTTGGTGCAGCGGGCGCTTTGGAAGCAATTGCCTGTATCATGAGTGTAGTGCATGATATCATTCCGCCTACCATTAATCATTTTACTGATGATCCGGATCTGGATCCTAAATTAAACTTCACTTTTAATCACGCAGAGAAACGTACCGTTCGGGCTGCTTTGAGCAATACATTTGGCTTTGGTGGACATAATGCTTCTGTGATTGTAAAAAAATATTCCTGATTTACATTAGATTTGTTGCAGCATCTGCGTAAAGAAAGTTTTTCTTTTTGCATGATGTTGATCTCAAAAATTTATGGTGCGGAATTTCGTCCGTCAAATATTACCTGCAAAAAATAAATTCGAAAGTAACCTTCGCAATATTCTGGGCTATAGCCCGGGTGATCTCGTTTTATACAGAACAGCTTTAAGCCACCGTTCAATTAAAGAAGGCAGTGATCAGAATAATGAGCGAATGGAATTCCTTGGTGATGCGGTATTAAGTGCAGTAGTTGCTGATTATCTGTTTAAAAAATATCCTTACAAAGGCGAAGGCTTTCTTACAGAAATGAGGAGTAAAATGGTGAACCGTGTTACACTCAATGATATTGCTGTAAGAATGGGACTGAAAAAAATTACCATTTATAATAAGGGAGATAACTCGCTTAAAATATCCCAGATATTCGGTAATACATTAGAAGCATTGTTAGGTGCCATCTATCTTGATCTGGGTTATAATAAAACAAAGAAGTGGATCATGAAGAATGTGATCGTTCCTTACTTGTTTATGGAAGAACTGGAGTTGCTGGAGATCAATCATAAAAATAAACTGTACGGGTGGGCGAATAAGAATGGCAAGGCATTAGAGTTTGAAACCATTGATGAACGTTTGGAAAATGGCCGTCGTTTGTTTACGATTGGTGCGGTAGTTGATGGGGAAGTCATTTCAGAAGGCAAAGCATTCAATAAAAAAGATGCCAGCCAGATTGCAGCACAAATTGCCGTAGAGAAATTAGGATTACAGGAAAAATAATATCCCTCCTTCGCTAAAGCTACGGAGGGTAACAGCGGAGACGAAGGGATTCGAACCCTTGATACAGTTTCCCGTATACACACTTTCCAGGCGTGCTCCTTCAACCACTCGGACACGTCTCCATATTTATGTACAACCTTAAATCAAAAATCTCTTTACTAACCCGGGCACCTCTCTAAATAATACTGTTTTCCTTCAGGTAGCGATAACCATCAATTGACTTATAAAATCTTTCCCGCTTTTGCGCTTCTACTTTTGATTCGAATGATTCAAAATAATGAAGTTTAAGCGGTCTTCTGTTTTTAGTTGATGGAACTCCTCCCTGGTTATGTTTCAGAACCCTTTTTTCAAGATCTCCGGTAGAACCATAATAGTACCTCCCATCTTTTATGCTTTTTAATATATAGCTATAAAACATATTTCCAGGCGTGCTCCTTCAACCACCTCCAAAGGAGTGCCTTCGGCATCGGACACGTCTCCTGAAGGGTTGCAAAAATACAGGTATCGCCCTTAGCCCCCGAATAAATTTTGAGCATTTACAGTTGTAGCAGCAATTATTTCAAATGCTGTAATTCCTTTTGCTTCCACAATTTTTTCAACAATATATCTAAGATAGGAAGGCTCGTTGCGTTTTCCTCTGAAAGGTACCGGTGTTAAATAAGGCGCATCTGTTTCAAGAACAAGATGCTCGGTTGGTATTTCTTTGATAACCTCATCAAGACCGGAATTTTTATAGGTGATCACCCCGCCAATGCCTAACAAAAAACCGAGATCAATGATCTGTTTTGCTTCATCAACTGACCCGCCAAAACAATGAAAGATTCCACGAAGTTTTCCGTTTTGATTTTGTTTTACCAGGTCAATGCAATCTTGAAGGGAATCACGACTATGAATAACAATAGGAAGATAATGTTCTGTTGCCCAATCGATCTGTAATTGAAACGCTGCTTTCTGTTCTTTAATGAACGTTTTATCCCAGTAATAATCCAGACCTATTTCGCCTACTGCAGCAAAAGGTCTTTTCTTAAGCCACTCTTCTACAAGCTTTAATTCGTTGATATAATTTTCTTTTACAGAACAGGGGTGAAGCCCCATCATGGCTACACATTTTCCAGGATAGGCTTCCTCCAGCTTTATTAAAGCCGAAATGGAGTTGCTGTCGATATTGGGTAAGTAGAATTTCGAAACCCCGGCTTGTTCAGCCCGTTGGATAACTTCTGCAATATCAAGTTGAAATTCAGGTAAGTATAGATGGGTATGTGTATCAATCATAAAATTAAGGAGGGTAAAATTAATATCTTCTGCCCATACTTCGTTTATATAAAAAGACAGTTATCAGCCTTTGGCGCCAAAAAGAATTTTTAACAGCATTTAAACCAACCTTCATTCATACTGTCATTGTATAGTTCGTTTTATTAAAAACCTTAAACAAAGCGTATATCATGAAAACAAGCAACATTATCTCAAAAAGCACATTAGCATTCATGCTGTTAGGTGCATTAACGTTTACAGCCTGTAAAAAAGAAAACAGTTCAGCTAAAGCTGATGAAACTGCAACAATTGAAAGCACATCCAGCAATACAGAAGCTGAAGCAGCTTATGAAGATGTATTTGACAATACCATGGGTATTGGTGTAGAAACCGGCGAAGACCTGGGTATTACCGGAAGCGTAGGTATTTACGGACGTATGGAAGGCGGAAACTACACCGGCCGGGTTGACAGTATCCGTTGTTTTACAATCACCGTCGTTCCTCAGCAACCGGGTATATTCCCTAAAACTGTTACCATTAATTTCGGAACTGGTTGTGTTGGTCGTGATGGCAAGCTCCGCAAGGGTAAGATCATTACGGTATATACCGGTCCTATGCGTGCACCGGGAAGCAAGGCAACTACAACATTTGATGGTTATAAAGTTGATAGCATGGCCGTAGCAGGCACACATGAGGTGCTTAATGTGAGCACCAGTAATAATAAGATATTCACGACAAAGGTTATTGAAGGCAAACTTACCTGGGATAGTGGTCGTTGGGTAAAATGGGGCAGCATAAGAACGGTGGCCCAGGTTGAAGGTAATGGTACTCCTTTCTTCCCTCTGGATGACATTTTCTCCATTACCGGTGGTGGCCGTGGCGAAAACAGCAGAGGAAATAGCTGGGGGCATGAAGTTATCGAACCACTGATTAAGAAATTTACCTGTCGCTGGATATCAAAAGGCGTTTTACGTATCAGGTTTAATGACACGAATGGTGTATTGAATTTCGGTAATGGAGAGTGCGATAATAAAGCAGTACTTACCGTAAATGGCAATAGTAGAATCATTACTTTGCCCTAAGAAAAAACACTTGTATCTGATAAAAGAAATTGTACCTTAGCGAAAGTTTTCATAGGGTACGGATTAAAAACGGGCCAGGGTTTCCACCCCGGCCCTCCTTTTTTACAAGACTTTTTCTCCAATCACTTCAAAACGGTAACCCTCAACCGAAAACATTTTCAGGCATTCTGCCAGGGCAAATTTCATATTCGGAAAGGCCTTTTCACTGTCATGAAATACAATAACAGACCCGGGCCCCGCATTCCTTTTTACATGTTCAAAACATTTTTGAGGACTGATGGTTGTATCAAAATCAGCACTTAATACATTCCACATAATAACAGTATATGATGGTTTGGCCTCTTGTAACAGCTTTGCCTGGAAAGCATTTATTTTTCCATAAGGTGGCCTGAAAAGGTTCGAATCAATCCATTGAGCAGCCTCTTTTACATTATTCAACCAAATTTTATCATCAGTTTTAGATCCGTTTAGATGATTGTGAGTATGATTGCCAACACGATGACCTTCCAATAAAATGCGTTTATAAATCTCGGGATGATCAGCCACGTTTTTGCCGATACAAAAAAAAGTTGCTTTCGCATTATATTTCTTCAATTCATCTAATACAAAAGGAGTTGCAACAGGATGGGGCCCATCATCAAAAGTGAGATACATGACTTTTTCTTTTGTTGGTATTTCCCAGATAAGCTTTGAAGGAAACACCATCCTCAGCCACCAGGGTGTTGTAGTGATATAATGCATAATTGAAATTAGTACACAAAACCATAACCTGTAATCTGAATTAGCAAAGCAGCATAAAAAAAACGTTTGCCTTTCTTTGAAAGAAACATTGGCTGCGTTTGTGGCGATAGCAGTTCGTTGGCATACAGCTTTTCAGCTTCATGAGTTTTTGATGCTGTAGTGCCGGAAAGGATCGCCTCTGCACAATATTTTTCCAGCAAGCCCGGTAAGGTTTGATAAAATAAGGATGTGCTGATAAACACATCAGCACCCAATATTTTATTGCCTGTAGAAGCAATGATGCCAACAATACTGCTGTCTTTCATTCTTAACTGCTGTAAAAAATATTGGACATATAAATTGCTTGTATCTGTAATTTTTTTATTGCCAAGCAGGACGGCATAGGAAGAAGAACCGGTTTGATTGTTTTGCTTCAGCAAACGTCTTATTTCATCCCACACTTTTGTTTGATTTTTAGCAGTGTCAATAATGTTCTGTAAACCACTCCCTGTTGTTCCTCGATAGGTGAATTTTTTTTCAGCACTACTCCAACGGGTTTCTTCAATGCAATACACCGGAACAATATGTTGCTTTCCTGAACGAAGAATGGTGTCTCTGGCAAATACCCTGTCTTGCCTGCCTCCCATTACAATTTCTCCGCTTTTGATGACGAGGTCTTTGCCACTTTTATTTTCAACTACAAGAATATTAATATTGTCTACCATATAGTTTCCCCGTTCCCTGATTTGAACGGTTCCTTTACCCATCCCTGTTTTAAGTGAAATGCTGGATGCATGAACTTTACTGCTATCCTCTGCCTTCTCGAGTCGTTTGATGGGGATGATTTTAAGATGACGAAACACAATAGCACTGTCGTACTCTACAACCAAAGAAGGAAATGTAAAATCAGATTGGCCATTTACAGTATTGCAGATCAGCAGAAACAAAATCAACCATTTCATAACCCGATAAAAGTAATGGAAATAACGGTGAACAATAACCTTACTTCCTGCCTGTTGTCATGGAGGCAGAAATGAATGCATGTTTGACTTTATCTTTGCCGCATGAGTGTAAGAGTACGTTTTGCTCCCAGTCCCACGGGAGGTTTGCATTTAGGTGGTGTACGCACCGTATTATATAATTATTTATTTGCTAAACATCATGGCGGCGAATTTGTGTTGCGTATTGAAGATACCGATCAAACACGTTTTGTAGCGGGTGCAGAAGAATACATTTTTGATTGTTTAAAATGGTGCGGCCTTCAGCCCGATGAAAGCCCGGTACACGGAGGCCCTTACGGTCCTTACAGGCAAAGTGAACGCAAAGAGATGTACCGCAAGTATGCTGAAACATTAGTAACGCAGGGCTATGCATACTATGCATTTGATACCAAAGAAGAATTGGAGCAGATGCGTGAATCATTTAAAACAGAAGAAAACACATCTCCTCAATATGATCATAACATCCGTAAGAAAATGCGGAATAGTTTAACACTTACAAACGTAGAAGTAAAAGAGTTACTGGAAAAAAATACACGACATGTGATCCGGATTAAAATGCCGGAACATGAAATGGTGAGTTTTACCGATATGATCCGTGGGGAAGTGAATTTTCAAACAGATCTTGTGGATGATAAGGTTTTACTGAAAGCAGATGGAATGCCTACCTATCATTTAGCTGTGGTGGTAGATGATTATCTCATGAAGATCACACACGCCTTTCGTGGAGAAGAATGGTTGCCCAGTGCACCTGTTCATATATTATTGTGGAAATATTTAGGTTGGGAAAAACAGATGCCGCAATGGGCACATCTACCATTGATACTCGGCCCTAATGGAAAGTTGAGTAAAAGGGATGGTGCCAAATTTGGGTTCCCGGTATTTGCCATGAACTGGACCGATCCTAAAACCAACGAAATGACAGAAGGCTTTTTCGAAAAAGGATTTTTACCCGAAGCATTCATCAACTTACTGGCAGTGCTCGGCTGGAACGATGGTACAGAAAAAGAACTGTACAGCATGAATGAGCTCATTGCCAGCTTTGATATTAAACGTGTACATAGTGCAGGAGCTAAGTTTGATTATGAAAAAGCAAAATGGTTCAATCATGAATGGATTAAGAGTAGGGATGTACGAAGTTTGAAGTACGATGTACGACTTGTTCTTGAATCGAGTGGTCTTATAATTACTGATGACATTTATCTTGAAAAAATTATTGAATTGGTGAAAGACCGGTGTACGTTATTGCCCGATTTTGTGCAGCATGCAGGATTCTTTTTTAAAGCGCCCACCACATTAGATGTTGATGCAGTAAAACCAAAATGGAATGAAGAGAAGAAATTGTTTTTTGAAGAATATATTAGTAGGTTGGAAGGAATTGGTAATTGGGAATTGGCAACCATTGAAAATGTTTTTAAAGAAGTAGCTGCAGCAAAAAATATCAAGCCCGGCGAATTGCAATTACCCATGCGTATTATGCTGGTTGGCGGCAAGTATGGCCCGGCTGTTTTTCAAATTGCAGAGTTAATAGGAAAGGAAGAAACGGTGAATAGAATTGAATTTGCGTTGAATCAATTTTAACCTTGCTTCCTGATCAACTCCATCAACCCTGTAAAAGAAGTTGTACCAAGTTGTTCGATCAATTGCTTATCGGCATCATCTATTTGAAACAATCCTTCACTATTCAACTTCACCTGTTCTGCTGTACGAATACCGGGAATGATAGTAGATACTTCCTGATAACTGAAAACATAACTTAACGCCAGTTGTGTTTTGCTGCAATTGTATTTGCTGCAGAGTTTCCAAACGGGTTCGGTTACAGTAAGTGTGGCATCAATGATTTCTTTGGTTAACCGGTTCTTGCGATGATCATTATCTGGAAAAGATATCTGCTGATCAAATTTTCCGGTTAATAATCCAAACTGCAAAGGCATACGGGCAATGATGCCATAACCTTTTGCAGCAGCGGGTTGCAATAATGACAATGCTTTTTGATTGATGATATTAAGCACCAACTGAAAACCATGTCCTGAATTGTTATTCATCAAATATTCCGCATCAACTGTTGGTTCGAATGTGTTGAGCGATAAACCCCAGTAACGGATCTTGCCTTGCTGCTGGAGTTGTTGCATGGCTTCAATACATTCACCATCTTGTAAGTTTGTTAAACGTGCAGTATGCAGTTGATAGTAATCAATCACTCCTCTGTTCAACCGTTTCAACGAAGCTTCACAGGCACCGAGAATATATTCTTTTGAATAATCAATACTGAACTGTTCATTTCTTGCAACATTACCCACCTTGGTAGCAATGATCACATCACTTCTTTCGCTGATTTCTCTGCCGATCAATTTTTCTGAATGACCAAGCCCGTAAATATCAGCTGTATCAAAGAAATTAATACCTGCATTCAATGCTGTATGAATTGCTTTAACAGAAACTGCATCATCTGCATAGCCCCACCCAATAGCAGTACCACCTATCATTGCAGCACCACCAATGGCCCATGCACCAAAACCAATTTCGCTTACCTGTAAATCTGTGTTACCGAACTTCCTGTATTTCATAAAATGTGTTGTTATTAAAGAAATGTATTTTTGTTTGTATTCAAAAGATAACAAATGATTTCAACTCGTCCGCTAAGAATACTGGTTGCAAAAGTAGGTTTAGATGGTCATGATCGTGGCGCTAAAGTTATTGCAACATCATTAAGAGATGCGGGAATGGAAGTAATATATACCGGCCTTCGGCAAACACCGGAAATGGTGGTAAATGCTGCGTTGCAGGAAGATGTAGATGCAATTGGTATAAGCATTTTAAGCGGCGCTCACATGACAGTCTTCCCAAAAGTTGTGCAAATGATGAAGGATAAAAACATGGACGATGTATTGCTGACAGGTGGTGGAATTATCCCTGAAGACGATATGAAAACGCTGAATGATATGGGCGTTG
>JAYUTS010000176.1:0-7049 GCA_043754995.1 Chitinophagaceae bacterium | reverse complement strand
AACACTTCAATATCAACATCCTTATAAGTCAGCCGCTTTCCTGCAAAGGCATTTTGTGAAGTCCATCTATTATCTACAGCAATACGATAGATTTTTTTAAATATTTGCAACAGCTTCGTAGCTGAGTTATGCCTGTTATTACATTCAGTTTTCAGGTAGTGCTCAAAATCATCAATAAAATTCCGGTTAATCCTGTTGAAGGCAAGATCATTTACATTCAAATGATGTTTTACAAAAGCCTTTAAATGCTTCATACAGGTATAATGCTTCAGGATGTTTGACTTTTGACGTTCCAGCTTATTGTGACTTTCCATTTTCAACAACACACTGCTAAAAACTCCAAACAGGGAATAGGTTTTCTTTCCCTCTTCTGCAAATGCGAAGTCGACCATTTCCCGCAAGGTTGATTCTGCACTGTTTTGACTCAGCAGATAATAAGCGCCCATCAACTTCTGTTTCATCTCATCGAGGGTTTCAGTTAACAGGTTCTGATGAACCGGATTATTCTTAATACAATGTGTTTGTCTATCCCATAAATGAAAGGGGATTCTGATACCTGTGCTTTTGTCAATTGTAATGAACTGGTAGCTCATCCTTAAATAAATACTCGCCTCTTTGTCTGTCAGAGATTTCCGTTTCGGGTAGACCAGAAACTGGGGTTTGCTTTGTTTGGACCTTATTGTCTTATTCATACTCAAAATAATTTACAAAGTTCCTGAGTATGCACGACAGGCTTAGTCGCAGAGTGGGGAAAGACTGCGTAAAATGGGGAGTGAAATTTTTGAGCCTTGAAAACACAATGCAGCCGTTTCGGCCACCTTGACAGAGGCGCAAAAAAAACTCACCAATTTTTGGTGAGCATTTTAGTGAGTCGCTGCGTTTCGGTGAGCATTTGATTTCTGAGATTCGCATCCCTGCTCGCTTCTGCGCAATTTTGGTCTTTTAAGTGCGGACCGGACGGGACTCGAACCCGCGACCTCCGCCGTGACAGGGCGGCATTCTAACCAACTGAACTACCGATCCTACTACCCAAGTCATTCATAATAAATCAAGAAGTTGATTATCACTCATTTTTGGGACGGCAAAGATAAGGGTTTTGAGTATTTCGTAAAAAATGTTTTTACTCATTTTATTCAAATCAACGTCAATTCGCAGCCCCATGGAAAGCTTAGTTATATTTGCCTCCACTTAATCAAAACTGAATGCTTAAAATAGCTGTGTTTGGCACCGGCCATCTGGGAAAGTTTCATCTCAACAATTGGAAAGAAATTCAGGGAGTTGAAATCATTGGGTTTTACGACCCCAGCGACAGAACTGCAAAAACAGTTGCTGATAAATATCAATTGAAACGTTTTATCAACCCGGAAGAATTAATGGCGCTATGCGATGCTGCTGATATTGTTGCGCCTACTACTTATCATTTTGAGCTCTGCAAAATGGCTGTACGAATGGGCAAACATGTATTTGTTGAAAAACCCATGTGTAATACAATGGATGAAGCCAATGAATTGGTGAAACTCGTAAAAGAAGCGGCCATCAAATTCCAGGTAGGGCATGTAGAACGTTTCAATCCTGCTTTTTTAGCCGTGAGGGATCTGCAATTAAATCCAATGTTTATTGAAGTACATCGTTTATCCCAATTCAATCCACGTGGTACGGAAGTAAGTGTGATCCTTGACTTGATGATCCATGACATTGATATTATTTTAAGCATTGTAAAAAGCGATGTAAAAAATGTGTATGCAAACGGGGTAGCTGTAATGACGGATACACCAGATATTGCGAACGTTCGTATTGAATTTGACAATGGCTGTGTTGCCAACCTTACCAGCAGCCGCATCAGTATGAAAAAAATGCGAAAGATCAGGTTGTTCCAGAGAGATGCTTATATTGGTATTGATTTCTTAGAGAAAAAATCAGAGATCATTAAAATGAATGCACCTGGCGATACGGAAGCGTTTACGTTCGATATTGAAACCAATGATGGCAAAAAAACCATTGCTATTTCAAATCCTCCTGTTACAGAAGGCAATGCCATAAAAATGGAGCTTGAACATTTCAGAGATGCTATACTTCAAAATAAACCGGTACCTGTATCGGAAGTTGATGGACTGCGTGCCATGGATGTTGCTCACCAGATACTTCAGAAAATTCAGCGAACCACTGTAGCTTAACCACATGAGTTCATCTTCCCGCATACAAATTGGATGGTATGTTTTTGCTGACTGGCTGGGAGCCATCCTTGCATGGGGTTTATTTTACCTGTTGCGGAGAGTTTTGCTGGGCGAAGCTTCTACCCTGCTTTCCCAACCAATTGATGCTACTTTTCTGTATGGAATTCTGTTTATTCCGTTTTGCTGGCTCATTCTTTATCATTTGTTTGGCAGTTATAAAAATCTTTACAGCAAATCGAGGCTCCAGGAGTTAACTCTTACTTTTTTCAGTTGTATGCTTGGGTGCTTAATTATTTTCTTTGCCATCCTTCTCGACGACAAGATTGTTTCTTATACGTTTTATTATAAAGAAAGTTTACTTCTCTTTGGTTTACAGTTTGGTTTTACCTGGCTGTTTCGATGGGTGATACTCCAATTCATCAAACGTCAGTTCTTAAACGGCCATGTACAAATCAATACACTCATTATTGGAGCCAACAGTAACGCCATTAAATTGTATAAAGACATTAAAGGCTCAAGTGAAACACTGGGTTTTCACTTTGCCGGTTTTTTATACCCTGATGGAACATCTTCCAATGGCCTCAGCAAATTTCTTCCCCCGCTTGGTTCTTTAAAAGATCTTTCCAAAGTAATTCAGGAAAAAAAAATAGAACAGGTAATCATTGCAACTGAAGAAAAGGAAAGGCAATCAATGGAACAATCGTTAAGCCTGTTGAGTGAACATGATGTGAGCATTAAATTACTTCCAAATGCCATTGATATTCTTTCAGGCTCTGTAAGAACCAGTAATGTATTAGGCGCTGTATTGATTGAACTGCATACCGGCATGATGAGTGAATGGCAGCAGAATGTAAAACGCCTGATTGATATTCTTATCTCTTTACTTTGTTTAATCATCCTTTTTCCCCTGCTTATTATTGTTGCAATTAAAACAAGACTTTCAACAAAAGGGCCTGTTTTCTATTCACAGGAAAGAGTTGGAATGAAAGGAAAAAAATTCATGATCCATAAGTTTCGCTCAATGATCATCAACGCCGAAACCAACGGACCTTTACTATCATCTGAAACTGATCAGCGTATTACTTCCTGGGGCAAAACCATGCGTAAATGGAGGCTGGATGAACTACCCCAATTCTGGAATATTTTAAAAGGGGAAATGAGTTTGGTTGGCCCCAGGCCTGAACGTCGTTTTTATATTGACCAGATAGTTGAGAAAGCTCCCTATTATCACTATTTACTGAAAGTAAAACCGGGCCTCACTTCCTGGGGAATGGTAAAATTTGGTTATGCTGAGAATGTGGACGAAATGGTTGAACGCAGCAAGTACGACCTTGTGTATATTGAAAATATTTCTTTAGCACTTGATATTAAGATCATCATTCATACCATCCGTTTGATCTTTCTTGGTAAAGGAAGATGATTTTAATTTACTATAAAATTGAAGCTTAGTGATAAAAAGCTGAAGACAAGAGTTTATTTTTGATAAAAACCATTGAGTGAAATATTTTATTACCCTCTTCTTATTATTTATTTCATCTGTTACTGTTGCACAGCAGGTTTACTGGCAGCAGCGGGTTAACTATAAAATTGATGTTACACTCAATGATACAGAACACAGCTTAGATGGGTTTGAAAAAATTGAGTACAGCAATCATTCACCTGATACATTAACCTTTATCTGGTTTCATCTATGGCCCAATGCATACCGAACAGATAAGACCGCCTTCAGTGACCAGTTGTTAGAAAACGGACGGACTGATTTTTACTTCTCCAATAAAGAAGATCGGGGTTATATCAACCGGCTCGATTTTCGTGTAAACTCCACTCTTGCCAAAACAGAAGATCACCCGCAGCATATTGATATCATTAAAGTCCTTTTGCCACAGCCTTTGGCACCGGGTGCTTCCATTGAAATTACTACCCCCTTTCATGTACAGTTGCCAAAGAATTTTTCAAGAGGCGGACATACAGGTCAATCTTATCAAATTACACAATGGTATCCCAAGCCGGCAGTATATGACAAAACCGGTTGGCATCCTATGCCCTATTTAGACCAGGGAGAGTTTTACAATGAATTTGGAAATTATGAAGTGAAAGTTACTGTGTCTAAAAGTTATGTTGTCCTCAGCACAGGTGACTTACAAAATGAAGAAGAAAAAAATTGGTTAAAGGAAAGAGCTGCATCGTATGTTCCTAAACCGGAACCAAAGAAAACCCAAATTCCAAAAACCAATAAACAAAAAAAGACAGTTACAAATTCAAAAGTAACTGAAGAAACGAAGACACTTTTATTTAAACAAACCAATGTTCATGACTTTGCCTGGTTTGCTGACAAAAAATACATTGTGCAGCATGATACAATGCAGTTAAGCGCTGATCATCTTATTGATGTTTACAGTGCATATTCTGTTGAAGGAAAAGAAGAGTGGAAGAACAGTATTCAAATGATCAAAGATGCTGTGCGGTTCAGAAGTAAAGTTATTGGAGACTACCCTTACAATACGGTTGCCGCCGTTGAAGCAAAGATGGGTTTTGAAGGTGGTATGGAATATCCATGCATCACAGCTATAACACCAATGTCAACAGAGAAAGAACTGGAAAGTGTTATTGAACATGAAGTTGGACACAACTGGTTCCAGGGTATGCTGGCCAATAATGAACAACGTTTCTCCTGGATGGATGAAGGCATTAACTCATACTATGATAACCGTTTTGACAAAGAAATAAGCCGGTATCAAAAACCGGTTAAAAAGAAAAAACTATTTGATTTAAATTTTGATGATCACCTTTTCCTGCAAAGTTTCGAACGCTGGAAAAAAGATCAACCCCTCAATACACCCAGCGATAGTTTAACTGAAACAAATTATTATTTGATTGCTTATACAAAAGCTGCAGATTTCATGGAACTGCTGGAGCAGCAGTTGGGTCGCAATGCTTATGATGCGGCCATGCAAACTTATTTTCAGCAATGGAAATTGAAACACCCCTACCCTGTTGATTTGAAAACATCTTTAGAGCAATCAACCGGAAAAAATCTCGATGCAATATTTGCATTGCTGAACAGGAAAGGTCCATTACAACCGGAGCCAAAGAAAAAAATAAAGATCATTCCCTTTGTTGGGCAAAACAGTGCAACAACTAATGTGATCATGATTTCACCTGTTATAGGAATAAACAAGTATGATGGGTTTATGATAGGCGCCGCAGTTAACAATCATACGCTTCCATCTACCCGTTTTCAATATATTATTGCACCGATGTATGGCACCAGAAGCAAACAAATGAACGGTATAGCAAGGCTGAGTTATACCTTTTATCCGCAGAAAACATTCCAACGGATTACAATTGCTCTCAATGCCTTAAAGTTTAGCACCGATGACTTCCTTGACTCTGCTGATACAAAATATATAACCGGTTTCAGAAAACTGTCACCAACATTGAAATTTGTTTTCAATGAGCAAAACCCACGAAGTACAAGAGAACGGTTTATTCAATGGAAAACTTTTTTGCTTTATGAAGATAAGCTGCGTTTCAGAACTGATACTTTTCCAAACGGCAACCGTTTCACAGAAATTACAACCATACAAACAAACCGTTATCTGAATCAGCTTCGTTTTGTAACACAGGATACAAGGGCTCTGTATCCTTACCGTGCAGAGCTGCAAGCAGAACAGGCTAAAGATTTTGTTCGGTTAGCATTTACAGGAAATTATTATTTCAATTACAATGAAAAGTTAGGTGCTGATATCAGGTTCTTTGCAGGTAAATTTATTTACCTGGGAAATAAAACAATCAGCAAACAATTCATGACTGATGCTTATCATTTCAACATGACCGGCCCAAAGGGCTATGAAGATTATACTTACAGTAATTATTTTGCAGGGCGTAATGAGTATGAAGGATTTGCCAGTCAGCAAATTATGATGAGAGATGGGGGTTTTAAAGTGCGTACCGATTTGCTTGCAGATAAGATTGGCAAAACAGATGATTGGCTGGTGGCAATGAATTTTGTAAGTGATATTCCTGACCAGATCAATATCCTCAATGTTCTCCCTTTTAAAATTCCACTGAAACTATTTGTTGATATTGGCACGTATGCCGATGCCTGGAAAGCAACTGCCAGCGGAAGTAAGGTTTTGTATGATGCTGGATTACAATTCTCTTTCCTGAAAAATACAATCAATGTTTATATCCCGATCCTCTACAGCAAAGTTTACAGGGATTACTTTGAATCAACCATTACTGAAAAACGTTTCCTGAAAAATATTGCATTCAGTATCGATATTCAAAACCTGAGCCTTAAGAAATTTGACAGACGCATGCCATTTTAATGCAGCAAATCCGATATATACAGCAAGCAGAGATTAACAAAAACAAATGGGACGATTGCATTGAGCTTTCACCAAATGGACTGATCTATGGTTATTCCTGGTACCTCGATGCTATGGCCGATCAATGGGACGCACTGGTGCTGAATGACTATGAAGCGGTGATGCCGCTAACATGGAATAAAAAATATGGTATTCATTATTTATTTCAACCTTTCTTTTGTGCAAGTTTGGGTGTGTTCTCAAAAAAGGAAACAGATAAATCACTTGTTGAACAATTCTTACAATCCATTCCGGATAAGTTTAAGTATTGCGATATTTATCTTAATTATCAAAATTTATTCACCCTGGAAGATTTCAATTTTAGCAAACGGATCAACTATGTACTTTCCCTGGAAAATAATTATGATGCCATCAGTAATCAATACCGATCCAACCTGAAACGAAATATTAAAAAAGCTGAAACAGGCAAATTGCTTGTAAAACATGGAATCGGGCTGGATGAAATTTTATTGCTGACAAAAGAAACCATGCAACGGGTTTCATC
>JAYUTS010000175.1:0-3122 GCA_043754995.1 Chitinophagaceae bacterium | reverse complement strand
ATCCTGTAACAGATAAAATTTATTCACATGGTTATCCCAACTTCCAATCACCATTAACAAGAACATTCCAGGTAAGATACAGAGCTTATACAGGTATGATTTGTGTTAATGATGAAATAAGAGATATTGTTGTTAATGCAAGTCCGCTAACACAATTCACTGCCATGCCGGGCATTTGTTTGGATGCAACGCCACGCCAGATAACACAGGCTGTTGAACTGGGTGGATTACCGGGCACCGGAGTTTATACGGGTCCGGGAGTTAGCCCAACAGGTTTGTTTAATCCGGTAACAGCAGGAGTTGGTATTCATACAATCCGTTACACATTCACTGCGGCCAACGGATGTACTCATTTTTCTCAACAAACAATTGAAGTATATCCAAGACCTGCTGCAAGGTTTGTATCATTACTTCCATCCTGCGAAAAGAATCTGATCAGGTTCAGTGACAGCTCCATTGCAAATGCTCCATCATTAAATACCTGGAGCGTAGATTTTGGCGATGGCACTCCGGTTGTATCATACACGAATAACACGAACCTATCGCATGTATTTAATACATACGGAAATTACAATGTTGTATTACAGGTGATCAATAACAGGGGATGTACCAGTGTACCATATACATTACCTGTAAAAGTAAACCCATTGCCAAGAGTTGATTTTACGTTGCCTAAAGTTTGTTTGCCGGTTGGCAACGCTTCATTCACTGATCTTTCATCAGTCCCGGATAATACACAAGGATTATTTAAATACAAATGGGATTTTGGCGATGGCTTTGCAATGCCAGCAGGATCTGATACATCTGTTATTAAAAACCCTGTTTATAATTATCGAAACCTGGGAATGTATTCTGTTAGCCTGAGAGTAACATCAAATAACAATTGTATTGATTCAACAACTAAGCAATTGATTGATGTGTTTCCACAACCGAAAGCAGCCTTTGCCTCAAAAGATAGTTTGTGTCTTGGCGACTTAGTTAATTTTACAGATCAAAGCGATGGCATTGTAAGTGGCATAACTCAATGGAACTGGAATTTTGGAAATGGCGTTACATCATCCGTTCAAAATCCCAACTATCTCTATACAATCCCCGGTACATTTAATGTACAACTCTCAGTGAACAGCAGCGAAGGTTGTGTGAGTGATACTGCTTATAAAGTAATTCGTGTTTGGCCTTACCCTGCTTTAGCATCCGTTCCTGATATTGTTATGCTGGAAGATGGTATTAAGAAAATAACAGGGTTCACTGCAACTGCAGGCTATCAATACTTATGGACTCCGCCTACTTATCTGGATGACCCAACTTCACCAAATCCAACGATTATTAAACCAAAGGATGATATTTTATATACCATTTATGTTACTGGTCGTGGTGGTTGTTTAACTCAATCGCAACTGTTTGTAAAAGTGCTGAAAATGCCAAAGCCACCGAATACATTCACACCAAATGGTGATGGTATTAATGATTTCTGGGAAATCAATCACCTGTATGATTATCCGGGTTGTATAGTGGAAGTATATAACACAGCAGGAACAATTGTACACAGGTCAATTGGTTATCCAACACCTTGGGATGGTAAATACAAAGGGCAACAGCTTCCCGCAGGTACGTATTATTATGTAATTGATCCAAAGAACGGCCGTGCAAGAATTGCAGGTTATGTAACCATATTACGTTAAACCCTTTGAAAATGATTGCTTGATGAATAGGATGATAAAGAAAAGGACTTGTGTGATTTGCTTTACATTGTTGATGGGAGTGATGATGAAAACTTCTGCACAACAGCGACCACATTATACGCAATACATTCTCAATAATTATATTATTAATCCGGCATTAACAGGTATTGAAAATTATACTGATATCAAGTTGAGTTATCGCAATCAATGGGTAGGTTTCCCCGGCGCTCCTCAAACAATTTATGCATCTGTGCATGCACCCATTGGGAAGCAAGATTACAGAACCAGTGCAACTTCTTTCCAGGTACCAGGCGATAATCCAAGAGGTAAATCATACTGGGAAGAATATACAGCAGCAGAACCACATCATGGAGTTGGTGGCAGCATTGTTAATTTTAAAACGGGTTATATCAACAGGGTTTATGCAACAGTATCTTATGCGTATCACATAGGATTAACTCCAAAATTAAATTTGTCTGCCGGGTTTGCCGGAGGTATCTCTGTCATTAATATTGATGCAAGCAAAATTGAACTGGCTAATCCTGTTGATCCTGCTATTGGCGGAGTAACGCAGGAATTAAGAAAAGTAAAACCGGAATTGAATGCCGGCCTTTGGTTATATTCCGATCGTTTTTTTGCAGGCTTTGCAGCACAGCAAATTATTCCGCAAAGAGTGACACTTGTTACGAATGATTTTTACAAGTCAACTTTAGTACCGCATTTTTTTGCAACAACAGGGTACAGGTTTCTTGTAAGTGAAGATGTAAACGTTATTCCATCTGTCATGTTACGTTATATCCCGAGCATGCCCATGTTTGTTGATGTAAATGTAAAAGCACAATACCAGGACCGGTTTTGGGTAGGTGGTAATTACAGGATCAAAGAAGGGTTTGCTGCAATGGCTGGTATAAATGTTTCCAATACGTTTAACATCAGCTATGCATATGATGTAAACAATTCAAAATACTTATTGCAATTCATGCAAAGAGGTACGCATGAAATTGTATTGGGCTTTATGCTTGGAAATAAATGGGGCGATCTTTGTCCAAGAAGGGTTTGGTAAGTATTAAAGGCGGATAATCTCTAAACGTTTAATGATTTTTTTTGGTGCATCTGGGTGTTGCGTATGCATGCTGTCTCTGTTTATTCGGAAAATTGTTTTTCCATTCAGCAACACTTTGTTGTTTTCAACAATTACACGGATATTTTCCATCCTGACTTCTTCATCCAATCCATTATCATGCATGTAAGCAAAAGCAGGAGTGGAATTAAATCTTGATCTTATTTTCTCTTCCGGCGAAGCAGAATCTTTTGAGCCTTTATTGTCAACTTTTTCTCTTTTGTAAATCAGTCTTGCTTTCTGTTGTTTTATTTCATCTGCAGACTGTGTTTGTTTTTGCCTGATAAAGTCCTCGATTGGTACCTGGTAAGAAAACATGC
>JAYUTS010000174.1:0-17831 GCA_043754995.1 Chitinophagaceae bacterium | reverse complement strand
ATATCTGGTTTTTCATTTACCCATATCTGAGGAATATCTCTTGTAAAGTGAAGGATATTCCAATTTGCCTTGAACCCCTCTTTTCCAACATCCGATTGAGTTGGCAGGAACTTGCCATCAAAAGCAGGGTCTTGCCAGCTTGATTGCAGTTGAACTTTTGTTTGTTTGCCAATGGGGGTAAAATTCAATTGTTCTGATCCATTCAATTTAATCCGTAACATAAAAGACTGATCAGCATCTTTTAATAAAGCGGCGTTCGATAACACACAACTTACCCCCGTCTCCGTAATTGTATTTACGGGAACACCTGGATTCATTTCTATTAAAGAATCATTCCAGTTTAACTGAAGCTGCTCTGCAATGCCCCTGTTATCTGTAATTCCAAAACATAACTTTATTTCATTCCATTGAACTGATGCCGGATCAATACCCAGGCCTGAAAGATTAACCGGAAGAAATTTCCCTGTGAGAACTAAATCTGATTTATACAAGATGATTTTATAAATACTGCGATGCCTGATTTCAGGAATCAGTTTACCATCAACATTCAGTTGTTCTGGTAAGTAATGAATGAATTTCTTATACAGAAATACTTTTCCTTTATCATCCGTTTGTGTCTCAGTAAAAGGAATGATCAAAAAAGGTCCTGTTACTGTTTGAGCAGAAGCCCATTTTGAACTAACCTCTTTTATTACTTCCTGCTGACGTTGCTGGCGTTCACCCACCAGCTCATGAATAAATGCAGTAGGTATGAGCAAAACAAGAATCAGGAACCCTACCAGGATCGACTTGATAAAGATGCCATAACGCTGCCAGAATGTTTGTGTTTGTTGTGTGTCCATTGTATGATTTATTAAAAGCGCTTTGAATTACAAAGTATAGATACAAAAAAAATTACTTTCCCATTTGCCTGATCATTTGTTCCAATGCTTCAATATGCAGCTTGAATGATTTTTCTCCTGCTTTTGTAACACTGTAAGTTGTATTCGTTTTTCTGCCCACAAATCCTTTGTTTACTTTGATCAATCCATTTTCTTCCAGTGCTTTCATATGCGATGCAAGATTACCATCCGTGACCTGGATCAACTCTTTGAGTTCATTAAAACTTACCTGCGCATTTACAATTAATGCACTCATAATACCCAGCCTCACTCTGCTGTCAAAAACTTTCTGTAATTGTTCAATAGGATTCTTCATTACATCAATTCAATTCACGGTGATTTTCGTTCATATTTATTCCACATCACAATTCCATAAATAATATGCAGCAACCCAAAACCGGCTGCCCAGAAATAAAGACCATAACCTGGATACCAGCAATTGAGCAACCCCAACAAAACCATTGCATACCCCAGGTACCTGATTTCCCCTAAGGTATATTTTGCTCCATTTATAAGCGCCAGGCCGTAAAAAATTAAACAACCGGGTGCTATTAAACCATACACACCAGCTTCTATCAACTTCAATAAAAATATTCCTCCTGCACACATGGGCAATGCAACATTCCACATTAACCGTTTGGCCATTACGCCCCATACAGGAATTCCCTGCTTTGAACTCCGTATATAAGTAAAAAGAAAAGCGAATGTAAGTGCAGCTAAAAAAGTAAACACTGCAATCCAAAACAAACGGTTGCTCATAAATGCCTGCAGCATATCAACATCCATTCCTTCATAAGTATCCTGAACGCTGCTTCTAGGGTTCAGCGTCGCTGGGCCTCCGCCATTAATAACCTTATTGGCAAACCAGGCACCCACCAGTGCACAAATACCGGCGGCTATACCACTTAGCCCGCTAAGGCTAATGAACCGGCTGCTACGGTCCATCATTTTTTTAATGTCTTCTAATGTTTCCAGTGATTGATTTTGGCTATTCATAAAAGCACTTTGAGTTACAAAGTAAACAATAATTTTCCATTCTTTCCAAATCAACCTGCCCTTTTTTAACAGAAACTTTTTAATTGATGGTGCCCATACTCAAACTAAACCCACTGTTCAGCAGGGATTGATTACTTTTAATGCTTATTATAATCGTACATAACCGGATGAAGTTCGTTATACAATTCATTTCCTTTGTTCTGCTGTTTACCTGTTCCTATGCACAATCAAAAGTAATCAGTGGCTTTATTAAAGATTCCCACTCTGATGAACCGATCCCCTTTGCTTCTGTTGTATTAAAAAATTCAGGCTTTGGAAAATTAAGCGATTCTGCAGGCGGCTTCTCTTTCCGTGTAACTGAGTTTTCTGCTGATGATTCGTTACTGGTTAGTTACGTAGGCTATAAAAATCTTGCTGTTCCTCTTCCCATTTCTACAAAGGATACCATCTTTCTAACTATCAATCTTGAGCGTGGCAATGCAGGTAAAGAAGTGGTGATTAAATCAAAATATGGCAGGGGGTGGATCTTATGGCGAAAGGTTGTAAAACAAAAACCGGATAATGACCGCTATCGTTTTGAAAATTTTGGATATGAACTATACAATAAACTGGAGATTGACCTGAACAAGATCAATAAAGACAAGTTTAAGAATATCCGTCCGCTTCGTCCTTTTGGATTTATCATTGATCAAACAATTGACAGTACCAGTGAGGAGAAACCTTTTCTTCCGGTTTTTCTTACGGAAACAATTTCTGAATATTTTTATTCGAAAAGCCCGCTTAAAAGAAGGGAAGAAATAAAAGCCAGCCGCACATCAGGATTAAAAAATGAAAGTGCTCAGAAATTATTGGGCGGTATGGATCAGAATGTAAACGTTTATAACAACTATATTCCTGTTTTTGACAAACGTTTCATCAGCCCCATCAGCGACAATGGTGATGCTTTTTATTCTTATCGTTTAACCGATACGCAATATGTGGCCGGTAAACGTTTCTTTCATTTGGTGTTTACCCCCAAACGTAAAGGAGAAAATACATTTGAAGGCGATTGCTGGGTACATGATACAACCTTTGCCATACAAAAAATGAATCTGCGTTTATCAAAAGAAGCCAATGTAAACTATGTTGATAAGCTGAGTATTGTGCAGGAGTATAAATTGATCAACGACAGTATCTGGTTCCTGGTAAAAGATAAATTCATTATTGATGTTTCAGCCATCGGCAAACAAAAGTTTGGAGTTACAGGGCGCAAAACCACTACCTATAAAAATGTACTGATCAATTCAGGTGTAGTATGGGAAGCACTTCACAAAAATAAAAAACTGGAAGAAACTGTTTTAATGCCCGGCTCAACAGAACAACCAGAAGCATACTGGAGTGAATCCAGGCATGAAACGCTTGACAAAAATGAAAAGGCCATCTATGCAATGATCGATACACTTCAGAACATGCCTTTGTTTAAACGTTACAGCGATATTGCAACATTTTTAGGAACGGGCTACAAAGCCTTTGGCAGCCTTGAATACGGACCATGGTTCAACGTAATGAGTGCAAACATTGTTGAGGGTTTCAGGTTCCGGTTAGATCTTGGTACAAGTACCAATTTCAGTAAAACCTGGTGGCTGCGTGGTTATCTTGCCTATGGATTTAAAGATCAAAAGTTAAAGGGCCGTGGAGAAATTACACACCTCTTTAAAAGGAATCCAAGAACCAAGCTTTATGTTTCTTATGCCAATGATTATGATAATGGCCAGGTGTATTACGATGAAGTGGGATCAGATAATATTTTTACGTTAGCTGCCCGCAAAAGACAAGTGCCCATCAAATACTTGAAGGTAGAACAAACCCGTATTGAATTTTTAAAAGAAACACATAATGGTTTTACATTTGAAGTAGCAGCCAGCAGAAAAAAATTTAATCCTGTACGTTCATTACCCGACAAAAGTATTTACAACAGCGGTACCGGTGAAGCATTGAATAATGCGGAGCTTGCATTTCGTGTCCGCTTTGCTTATCTCGAACGTTTCCTGGAAGGTACTTTTTTAAGAAGCAGTTTGGGCAGCCCTTATCCTATTGCAGAAATAAAATATTCCAGGGGCATACCCGGCATCTTTAAAAGTAATTACCAGTATCATAAATTAACAGCGTCTGTTCATGACTATATTAAAATAGCCAATTTAGGAGAACTGTATTTTAATATGTATGGTGGTAAGATTTACGGCACCCTTCCTTTCCCTTTACTCGAAGTGCATCCGGGTAATGAAATTTATTACTACAATAAGTATGCCTTCAACCTCATGAACAGGTTTGAATTTTTGAGTGATGAATATGCAGGCATTAACCTGGAACATAATTTTGGCAATGGCATCTTCCGTTTAATCGCTCCAACCAGAAAATTAAAATTCCGTCAGTTCTGGACGGCTAAAACATTATGGGGCAGTTTAAACAATGCCAACAAAAGTTTCAACCAGGTAGGTACTGTGTTTGACCGTGGGCACCAGTTTCAATCGCTCAACGGGCAAACTTATATGGAAGTAGGAACAGGTGTTGATAATATTTTACGGGTGATACGGATTGATTTTATCTGGCGTTTGCTGCCATTGCCTTTGCCCGATGAAAAATATAAACGCTTTGGTGTTTTCGGAAGTTTCAAACTGCAGTTTTAATAACCAAACCAGGTTGTTACTGAAGATATTCTTTTAAATATGCTTCAAACTGTTCATTAATTTTTTTAGCATCATACGCTTCGTTCCAGTAAATACCGCCAACGTCTTTCCCTTTTTCGATATGCAGGATTTTCATGTCTTTATTATAGCCTCCTGAAATACCAAGATACCATCCATCTTCTTCCACTTTCACTTTATACAGGAAAAACCGTTTCTGGTCACCTTTATAGTTAATGACTTTATCATCAATATATGCGATACCTTCAATAGTATACTCATTCGAAGCCATTGCAAAAACATCTGATTCAGCTAATGATTTTTGTGTGCTGTATTTTGATGGAAAGACAGAGGCAAAGCCATTCTTCTGCAAACGGTCATAAAATGAAAAACGATATTCTTTATCAGCCGCCAGCACATTAATAATCTCTTTTGGTACAGGTTGACTATTCAATAACAGGTCAACAATAATGATACGATTCAGTTCCTTCTGTTTGAATGCAATGAGCCTTTGCAGGAATGCATTTCCTGCAGGGCTATTTAAACGGCCCAGCAAATGCATACATTCATCTTCTCTCCAAACATAAGCATCGGGGTCTGCCTTTAATTTTTCAATCAACTGTTCTCCCAGCTTTAAAAGATTCTCTTCAAATGGCTTTATTACAGCAAGCGAAATGAAATTACTGTCAAGCAAGCGATTGGCAAGCAACGCAATAAAATCAGCAAACAACGAATCATTGCATAGACGCATCACTTCTGGAAACAATGTTTTTGTGAATTGCAATGAATCGAACAATGCTGATTGCAAAGGATACAAATAATCAATATAAGGTGGTTCTGTAAGCAGCAGGTTTTTCAATACTGTATAGCTCTCTTTGGTTTGGGTTAATGCCAGCAAACGAAGCATGGCCAGCTTTTGGGCTTCATTGTCAAGATTGGGAGAAAAATATTTTTTCTCAATAAAACTTACAATCGAGGGATCATTCATTTCTGCAATGATATCAACAATGGTATTGTAAATATCTTCATGGCTTTCTTCGGCAAGATCATACTGTTTCAGTAATGCTTCCTTCAGTAAAGGCAGGTCTTCTTTTTCAAATGTAATTTTTGCAATACGTTCAGCAGCGGAAGCAAACTTTGAAGAGTCACCAGATGCCAGATCAACCAGCAGATCTTTTGTTTTTTTGTTGAATAAAGTAGTAGCAGTTGATGGAGTCAGTACAACGAACTCATCAAAACACTTATTAATTTCCGCAGAGTGGAGTAACCCGGGATGGAGAAATGCTGAGGCAATATACATCGTATCGCCATGCAACACCATCCGCATCCGGCGAAAATTCTGGTTATTTTTCAGTTGCAAAATCACATCCTGAGCCTTGTCCTTTCCGTTCCTTACATACTGGCTGCTGATCACCGAATCGGATGTTTCAACCTGTGTATGCATTGCATCATAAAATGCAGCACTGTCAGTTGTTGCATGGTAATAATCCTCATAACTTATTTTAGTAAATTCATATGATACAGCTGTTAAAGAGTCATAAGAAACATACGTAAATGTTCCGTCTTCTTTTCCATCAGTATCTTTCTTTTTCTTGATAAGGATTGAAGCCGGTGTATAAGCAGAAAAATATCCGTCGTGTGATTGATTCATTTTCCAATCCGCTTTTTTATAATCAAGTAATTGAAATGAATTAAAGAAAACCGCAATGGCTGGATTGGAATCGGCTTCTTTTTCCGTTACCGCAAGTAACAGGTAGGAACGATTGCCTCTGTTGATGGTTATTGTTTTACTGATGGCTTTTTCTTTCCCACGCTCCATAAAAAAATCATATCGCATGGCAGGAAAATTGCCCATCATATAATATTCTTCAGCAGTTACCTTTTTAAGCAGGTGAGCCCAGTTTCGTTTTTGTAATGAAAAGTAATTGGAATCACCATTGATATAAAACCCGGGTGCTGTACTTCTGACCATTACCATAAAGTAAACATTGTTCTTAACATCAATGGCAGAATATGTTTTTGATACCCAACCTTCGGTATCTTTTTCAATTTTGGGCTCTTCCGGTTTTTGGGGCATCAAAATACTAAAGCCATCCTCTTCACTTGAAAAGGTTTTCATTTGTTGTGTTTCAAGCAATGCTTTTTCACTCACCTTAAAGGATGAAAAGAAACCGTTTGCAAGGCTGCCGGTAATCATTTCCTTTTTTGTTTCATGACCCATTACACAGATGAATGCATAATTACCTTTCACAAATCCTTTAACCCGCAGGTATCCGTCTTTTTCTACAAACAGTTCTAACCCTGTTTCTCCATCATGATTAATTTTTTTCTTCTCTAAAATCTTACCTTCTTTTGTAAAACCCTCCAGCATTTCTGCTATCAGTTTTTCTTTATTTTCATCCTGCCGCATGTTGGGCACGGCTGCTGTGATATAATAAGTTGCAGTTGGAATGTCAATACACATTTCCATTTTTATACTATTGCCGCTTAAAAACAGCGTAGCAGATTTTGAAGGGAATGATACATAGTACAAACTATCAACAGGAACAAAGGGGTGCCATTTCATTTCTGCAGCGGCAACTTTATATTCATCAGGTGAAATTCTCCGTGAAGAAAAAACAGGATCAACTGAAAATCCTTTCTTCAGTAATAACTTAATGACTCCTGAATCGCCCGGTAAATGAGCTGCGCCTATTGCAAAAAAATGTGTGCGGAACCTGAGCAGGCTATCCATACGATGAGCCATTTTAATATTCCGCTTAGTCAACCACTCATCTTTTTTATTTTGTGCATTGGTATTAAAAAAATCATAGATCGCCTGCAGATCCTGTGATAAATACATTTCAATCATCTGGTTCAGTCCGCCTTGCATTTCCTTTTTGTTGATCAGTAATTCCTCAAATGAAAAATTGGCTTCCTCGTTTTCAATCAAACGCAACTGATCTTCCAGATCTTCAATGCCGCCGGTCCATTTACCCAATTGCCGGGCAATGTTATATAACCATGCATCCATAAAGGTGTACACATCATCCGGTTTCTTTAAATCCTTCATCCATTCATTTCTTGAAAGGTAGGCCTGGCGTCTTGTAAGTTGATCTGTCTTAAATCCATACTTTTTTTCAAGTTTCTTTTTTATACGCTCATACCTTTCTTTATCTACTGCATATTTCAAATAACCACTGTTATCTTCTTTTGAGAAAGAGTTGATCAGTTGTGTTGACAGCTCATCGGGATTAATTTCAATAGCAAATCCCTCCACCTGTTCAATGGCTTTGTATAATGAATCGCCAAAATAAAACAGACGTTTATCAGTTAAATGCATGGTGCCGTAGAGATAGGATGGCTTTACCAATCCATTGCCTGAAATGCGCCACAATAAAGTAGCCGGGTATTTATTAGCAACAGGTTTTTGTTGCGGGGTTGCAGCGGTGGAAATAAATAAAATTGTAATAATTAAACTGCATGCACGAATCATCTGTGTTTTGGTGGAGGATATTTTTTTCATTCAATTACTTTAGGGTACCTAAAAATAATCCGAAATCCATTACAACAAACAATCTGTATACACTTAATCTAAACAGGATAAAATGACTGAGCAAGCCTGTTTTATTTCATCTTCTGTAATTGTGAGGGGCGGTGCCAGTCGCATGCAATGTGAAGCAAATAAAAACCAATCAGTCAACACTCCTTTAGCAATACAATGATCAATCACATGTTTGTTGGTCTCAAAATTATCAAACTCAACTGCTATCAGCAACCCTCTTGAACGAACGGCAATAATTTTGGGATGATGCAGGAAGGATCGGAATAGAATTTCTTTTTCAAAAACCTGTTCAACAAGCATCTCTTCCAATAATACTTTCATTGCGGCCATACCTGCAGCACAACAAACAGGATGTCCGCCAAATGTAGTAATGTGCCCCAGTATGGGATTTTCTGTAAGCTTCCACATCAATTTTCTATCAGCAATAAAAGCACCCAATGGCATTCCACCGCCAAGAGCTTTTCCCAGCAATAATATATCGGGTATAATTCCAAACTGCTCAAAAGCCCAGAGGCTTCCGTTTCTTCCAAAGCCGCATTGAATTTCATCGAGTATCAATAATGTTCCTGTTTCAGTACAGCGATTTCGTAAAGCAGTGATCCATTCTTTCAACGGCGCATTCACTCCAGCTTCTGATTGAATAGTTTCGGCAATTACACAAGCGCTGTTATTTGTGATGAGTTGCAGATCTTCAAAGGAATTATAGCTGGCATGAAATATCCCAGGCAACAATGGCCGAAATGCATTTCTCCAGTATTCATCGCCCATTACACTCAATGCCCCCTGGGTGCTGCCATGATAACTGTTTTTGAATGCAACCATTTCTGTTCTGCCGGTTATTCTTTTAGCCAGCTTCATGGCTCCTTCAGTTGCTTCCGTTCCGGAGTTGGTAAAGTAAACGGTGTTGAGTGAAGAAGGAAGATGATCAGTCAGCAGTTTGGCATACTTCACCTGAGAACTTTGTACCAGCTCTCCATAAACAAGCAGATGCATATACTGATCAACTTGTTGTTTAATTGCGTTCACCACTTTGGGGTGACAATGCCCCACATTACAAACGCTGATACCGGCAATAAGATCAAGATACTCTTTGCCGGAAACATCCCACAACCTGCACCCTTCTGCTTTTACAATTTCCAATGCAAGGGGTGCCGGTGAGGTTTGAGCAACATGTTTAAAAAAAAGTTCCCGTTGATTCATGAAGTTTGAATGGAAGCAAATGTCCGCAAATATGCTGTAAGAATTTTGATTCTGTGTTTCTTGACCAAAAGTTTGCTTATCACAACCGGGCAACAAGTTTCACCGTATATCATCAGGTATCCTGTAATCCCTTGAAATACGGATAAACTTCAACTTTTATGGGCATGAAAGGAGAAGAAATACGGCTCACTAAAAAAATCCTGTAAACTATTATGTACCCTCAAAAAACATTGCGAACTTTACGTACAATAAAATCTCCATTCCGTATGCCCATTATCCTCCCGGTTGAAGGAATTTCTCCAGAATTCGGCGAAGATTGTTTCATTGCTCCCAATGCTACCATTGTAGGTGATGTTATTATGGGTAATAACTGTAGTGTTTGGTTCAACGCCGTGGTGAGAGGAGATGTGAACAGCATCAGGTTTGGCGATAAAGTCAATATCCAGGATGGGGCAGTGATACATGCTACATACCAAAAAACGAAAACCATCGTTGGTAATAATGTAAGTGTGGGCCACAATGCCATTGTTCACGGATGCATCGTTCATGATAATGTGTTGATAGGTATGGGAGCAATAGTTATGGACAATGCAGTCATCAACAGTAACTCGATTATTGCCGCTGGCGCAGTGGTGCTGGAAGGAACAATTGTAGAAGCAGGGAGTATATATGCAGGAGTGCCTGCCAAAAAGGTAAAAGATATCAGCCAGGAGCTGATTCACGGAGAGATTAATCGAATTGCAAATAATTATATTAAATACTCAGGCTGGTTTAAAGACGTATTAACAGAAAAAGAATAAAATGGTATGAAGATTGTCCTGTATCCTGAAGGAATAAACTATGATTAAAATGAAACAATTAACAAAAGCAGCGCTCATCATTGTTTTGGTGTCTATTATTACAAGTTGTAATGTATTTAAACGTACCCCAAAGGAAGGATGTCCCACAAATGGGAAAAATGTGGGAGCTGAAAAGATTTTGAGTGGCGAAAAAATAAAAAAAGCAAAACGATTTAACAGCTAAATAAACGGACTAACCCGTTATTAATAACACCAAAAATTACCACTATGAATCCCACATTACGCAACCATGTTGGATATAACGAGGCCATCCTTGATGATGATGCCAGTTATGAAAAATTTCATCGTTGGGCCGATCTGTTGGCCGATAAACTGAAAATCTCTTTCACTAAAAAGTTAGATGATTTTGAGGCTTTGTATTGGGACTTTCTTTACAAAGGAACAGCCCTTACACTGAGCTTTAATATCTTTAACGGCATCTCTGTTTTTCCTTCATTAGAAGAAAAGAGTGACCATTTTGAAAATGCTGCCATTGCTGAACTGGTGGATGCATTGAAAGATGCTGATCCTTCAGAAGCATAGCCTCAACCCTCATTGCCTGTCCCGAAATAATCGGGACAGGCAATGAGAAGGGACGGTGCATTTAATTATATCCAAACTATTGATTCTAACAAATCAACAGCATTTCTTTTTTCATCCCCTATCAATCACTCTTCATGTTATTTAACTTCTTAGTTAATTAAGGGCTTTCTGTTGGGTTCCCTTGGACACTTAATATTTCTTCTCCTCTATTGTTGCCAGTATTCCGCAATAGCTGATATACCTGAGCGGATGAATCATTTCATTTGCCACTGCATTCTTTACTGCACAGCCGGGTTCTTCCAAATGAATACAATTATTGAACTGGCAATCGTTGATGAGTATTCTCATCTCAGGAAAATAATGCGATAACTCCTGTTTACTGATATCAACCAATCCAAATTCTTTTACCCCCGGCGTATCAATTACTTTTCCTGCTCCTGCGTTTGGCAAATCATACATTTCTGCAAAGGTTGTGGTATGCATTCCCTTTCCGCTCCATCCGCTTACTTCTTCTGTGCGCAAATCAAGTTCAGGCATGATGTAGTTTATAAAAGTAGATTTTCCTACACCTGAATGGCCACTAATTAAAGTAATCTTATCCTTCAACATCTCTTTTACTTCATCAATTCCATCTCTCCTTTCCATGGAGATAAGAAACACTTTGTAACCAATGGCTTCATACATAGCTTTCCATTCGTCAAACCGGTCCATTTCCTTTTTCCGATAGACATCAGCTTTGTTAAATACAATAATGCTGGGGATATGGTAAGCTTCTGAAGCAATGAGGAACCGGTCAATGAAACCTTGCGATGTTCTTGGTTCTTTCATTGTTGCAAACAACATGCTTTGATCAAGATTGGCCGCAACAATATGATGATGGTATTTTTGGTGCGGCGATTTACGGTTGATATAATTGCGTCGTTCATAAATCTCCACGATCATAGCTGTTTGCTCCAGCTCATTTTCCATTTCCAATTCTACAATATCTCCTACAGCAATGGGGTTGGTTGAAGTAATGCCGTCAATCTTAAACTTCCCTTTAATACGGGCACGCAAAACATCACCCTGTTCTGTTTTAGCAACATACCAGTTACCAGTTGATTTATAAATGAGTGCCTGCATGGTTTGCAAAGAAAAGGAATAGATTGCCACGGAGGCACGGGAGATACTTAAAAAAGATATTGTTTAGGGAAACTTACGTAAGGTTTTATAGCGCAGCCATGCTTCAATCAGCAATAATAAAACTACAGCAATTGCAAGGGGATAAAACTCTTCGGCATAACGGGCAAAGCTGCTGGTTTCAATTTTTGATTTTTCCAGTTGATCAATTTCTGTATAAATAGTTGAAAGACTTTCATTGTCCTTTGCTCTGAAATAGCTGCCGCCGGTTTCTCGTGCAATTTCACGAAGCAATTTTTCATCAATGTTCACCTTTTCCATGCTTCTTACAACACCGGCATTGGTTTGTTGCGGCATGGATGCATACCCTTCGGTACCCATACCAATGGTATAAACTTTTATACTGAAAGCTTTTGCAATTTCCTTTGCTGTATTTGGAGGAATGAGACCACCATTGTTTTCTCCATCTGTTAAAAGAATAATGATCTTTGTTTTTGATTTACTTTTTTTCAACCGCTCAACACTTGTTGCCAAACCTGAACCAATGGCCGTACCATCCTGCAAAATGCCACTGCGAACAGCATATATCTGACTTTTCAAAGCTGCATGATCAGTTGTAAGGGGGCATTGTGTAAATGGCTCACCTGAGAAGATCACCAACCCGATTCTGTCTGTTTTTCTTGCATCAACAAAATCAGCCGCAACTTTTTTCATCGCTTCCAGGCGATTGGGTGCAAAATCTTCTGCCAGCATGCTTCCGCTTACATCCATGCAAAGCACAATATCAATTCCCTCCCCTTCTATTCTTTCTTCATTGCTCCTGCTTTGTGGCCTGGCAATGGCAATGATTAATAACGCTAATGAAAGTAAGCGGAGAATAAAAGGCACATGACGTATAACATTCTTTGCAGCACTCTGTTTTTTATGTGTACTTAAAGAGGATATGGTAATGGAAGAAGTTGACTGCTTGTTTTTTAATAAATACCAACCAATCAGTATGGGTAATACTAATAACAACCACAACAGGTATGGATAAGCAAACACAATATGTTGATACCATTCGTTAAGCATCGGGTTTCAGTTCTGTATCTGATTTTTTTATTACAAGTTCTATCTCTTCCAATGCAGTTATAGATTCCTGTTTTGCTGCACTAAACTTTGCAAACTTTACTGCATCACTCAATCTTAATATTTGGATGATGCTAATTAAGCGGTCATGTAACAGATAAGATTTCAGTTCAATTGCTGTTTCATCTGTAGTAAGTTTTGTAAATGGCTGGCGCAGGCATCGTTCGAAATAACGTTTTACAGCCTGGGATAATTCAGAGAAGTTTTGTTTTTGTTCCAGTTGTGTATCCCAGCTTTGCTGTTTTAATTGTTCAATGATTCGCTGAAAATCTTCGAGTGCCGAATATTTTGAATCTTCTTCAATAACCGTATGCTGTTTCTTCTTCCATCGCCTGAATAAAATAATAAGAATAACCAGGCTCAATAAAGCAGCAGCAGCAACTGCATAACCAATCCATTTGTCAGCAGCATCCACTTCAATGATGGGCTTTACATCATTCAACAGTTGGCTGCCTGTTGTATCGTATTCTACTACTATTTCCATTGCAGGAAATTTCAACAGTTGTGATTTTTCGTTGACATTGGAGGGAACGATCACTGTTATATTATCAATCACCCACAAACCACTGTCAAAACTGTTGATAGTTATTTCACGTTTTAGTTGATCGCTTGTATCAAAACTTACATATTCAAAATGGGGAATGGTATCAGGCAACTTCCATTGAACAATTGCATTACGCTCAATTGCCTTGAGCTCTAATTTAATTTTGAACGGTTCGCCAATCAATACCTTGTCCTTACTGGATGTAATGACAGGTGTGATCTGTGCAAAAGAAGAAATACCTGTAAATAATAAACCGATCAATATAACTATATCCTTTCTGCTCATCTACTCCTGTTAATAAAAAATTTCTGTAACACTTTTACATAGTCATCGCCTGCACGCATATGCAGCAGATCAGCACCCGCCCTGCGGAAGACATCTTTTACATAATCATTGTGCCTGTGAAAATCTTTTTCGTATTCAAACCGCTCCAAAGCATTTGAACTGTCTATCCATCTCTGCTCACCGGTTTCTGCATCAGCAACCTGTAACAATCCTGCATCAGGAAGCTTCATATCCAACTGATCGTAAATCTTGATACCGATTACATCGTGTTTTTTTGTTGCCACACGTAAGGCCTCTTCATAACCGGTACCTAAAAAATCACTGATCAAAAAACAAATACTTTTTCTTTTGCACACATTGTTGAACATACGGAACGCATCAACATAATTGGTTTTTTTGGAAATGGCATCGTTGCTCAGCATTTCCCTTACAATGTACAGTGTATGTTGCCTGGCTTTCTTGGGGGCAATGAATTTTTGAACTTTATCTCCAAATAAAATAGCTCCCACTTTGTCATTGTTATTAACTGCAGAAAAAGCGAGCACTGCTGCTATTTCCGTTACCAGATCTTTCTTCCGTTGCAAATGTGTTCCAAAGCTGATACTGGCACTGTTATCAATCAGCAAAAAAAGACTCAGTTCTCTTTCTTCTTCAAAAACTTTACTGTAAGGATGAGCATAACGGGCACTCACATTCCAGTCAATAAAACGAATATCATCACCCGGTTGGTATTCTCTTACTTCTTTATAACTCATACCCTGCCCTTTGAACGCCGAATGATATTCACCAGTGAACAAATGATTGGTGAGCCGCTTGCTTTTTATTTCAAGTGCTCTTACTTTTTTTAATATTTCTTCAGTAGTTAACAAAAGGAGTTCTGAGTTTTAAAGTTCTAAGTTGAATAATGCTTATTCATTCCCCCTTCAGGGGGTTAGGGGGTTTATGGCACTTTCACTGCATTCAACACCTGTTTAATAATTTCTTCAACAGAAACATTTTCTGCTTCGGCTTCATAGGTTAATCCCAACCGATGACGTAATACATCTGCTGCAATCATTCTTACATCTTCTGGTAACACATATCCCCTTTTGTTGATAAAAGCAACCGCTTTTGCTGCAAGTGCCATATTAATCGATGCCCTGGGCGAACCGCCATAAGCAAGTAATGGTTTGAGATTGGTTAACCCTACCTGTTCGGGTTTACGGGTTGCAAAAACAAGATCAAGAATATAATTCTCAATTTTTTCATCCATATAAATAGTACGTGCAAGATCCCTTGCATCCATCACTTCTCGTATTGATACAACAGGGTTAATTGTTGGCGATGCAATCTGTTGGGTGTTCTGGCGAATGATCATCAACTCTTCTTCTTTCTTTGGATAATCAATCACCACCTTTAACATGAAACGATCCTGTTGTGCTTCGGGCAACGGGTAGGTACCTTCCTGCTCCAATGGGTTTTGTGTAGCTAAAACAAGAAAAGGTTCTTCTAATTTGTACGTATGCTCACCAATCGTTACCTGGCGTTCCTGCATAGACTCAAGCAATGCACTCTGCACTTTAGCCGGGGCACGGTTAATTTCGTCGGCCAATACAAAATTGGCAAAAATGGGTCCACGGCGTACAAAGAATTCATTCTTCTGCTGGTTATAGATCATGGTGCCAATAACATCTGCAGGTAACATATCGGGTGTAAACTGTATGCGGCTGAATTTTGCATTGATGGCCTGCGACATGGTTTTAATAGCAAGTGTTTTTGCAAGACCGGGCACACCTTCCAGCAAAATATGTCCATTGCCTAACAACCCGATAAGCAAACGATCAACCATGTGTTGTTGTCCTACCAGCACTTTTCCCACTTCTGCCCGCAGCCTGTCGAGGAAGGAGCCTGCATATTGAATTTTTTCGTTCAGGACTTTGATGTCTTCAGCGGTTTTTAACATGTCAACTTTGTTTTGGTGAAAATACAACTTGCTTTGCTGTGGTAAAAATCAAAGCACAAAGGTTTTTAATGAAATCATTTCCTTCTTTGCAAAAATGCGGCCGAAGTTGCGGTAAGTCGTTAGCCGGTAGTCATTAGTAGTTAGCCCCGGCATTACATTAATGACTGGCAACTATCGGCTATCTTCTGCCGGCTGCCCACTAATTTCGAACTACTATCTTTGCGCCCTTATGGATGCCGGAAATGATTTATTTGTACGTTGGATGAACCTGGAACAAAAGCTGGTGGAAAGGTTTGGTAAAAAACCAGATCTGGAGGCCGTGTTATTTTTGATTGGAATTCAGGAATTCGGACAATTACGTGAAAAATATACGAAAGAACAGAAGCAGGATCTGATGCATGTAGCAGTATGTTCTTTACTTTCTCAAAGCGGTTATTTTGAGTTTGATCAATTTGATGCCGATGGGTGGCCACATTTTAAACAACTCAAGGCTATGCCCACCCTTGGTATGCGAGAACAGGAAGATTTTATTAAAGACCATGTATTACTTTATTTTGAACAAAAAGGAATCTGATGAAGAAGATTATTTTATTGCTCGGCCTTGTTTGTTTATTTATAAATGCCGATGCTAAAAATCGAAAAGTAAAAATCATAACCAGCAAAGGAACCATTGTTGTGTTGCTGAGTGATAAAACACCCAAACACCGTGATAATTTTATTAAACTGGTGAAACAAAAGTTTTACGACAGCGTTCTTTTTCACCGTGTCATCAAACAGTTCATGATACAGGCGGGTGATCCCGACAGCAAACAAGCTGAACCGGGCAAGCGTTATGGTGGTGGTGGATTGAACTATAAAATTCCTGCTGAATTTGACAATACCTTATTTCATAAAAGAGGTGTGCTGGCCGCAGCCCGTAATGACAATCCTGAAAAAGCCAGCAGCAGTTGCCAGTTTTATATTGTACAAGGCAAAATATTTACTGACAGTACATTAAATGAAGTTGAAACAAACCGTTTAGATGGTAGAAAAATTCCACTTCATCTTCGTGAAATATATAAAACGGTGGGTGGCACTCCGCATCTTGACCAGAACTATACAGTGTTTGGCCATGTTATTAAAGGAATGGATGTAGTGGATAAAATAGCAGGTGTTGAAAGAGATCAATTCGACAGGCCAAAAGAAGATGTACGCATTATAAAAATGCGGTTAAAAAAGAAATTTTTATTTTTCTGATTGATAGAAAACAGTCAATTTAGCAGCGCTCTAATACAAAACAAATAATATGAATTTTCCTGAAAATCTCCGCTACACAAAAGACCATGAATGGGTCAATTTGGAAGGCAATATTGCAACCATCGGCGTTACTGATTTTGCTCAACGGGAGTTGGGTGATATTGTATATGTTGATATCAGTGCTGTTGGCAAATCGCTGCAGGCTGAAGAAGTATTTGGAACTGTAGAAGCGGTAAAAACAGTGAGTGACTTGTTTTTACCTGTTGCAGGAACAATTTCAGAAATTAACAATGCGCTGAACGATAAACCAGAATCTGTAAACAATGATCCCTATGGTGAAGGCTGGATGGTGAAAGTAACGGTGAACAACCCTTCGGATGTAGGTGCTCTGATGGATGCTGCTGCTTATACAGCATTGGTAGCTTAATGAAGAAGCGGCTTCAAAAATATTTTGCAACAATTTGGCCGGCCATCATTTGGTCGGTCATTGTTTTTTTATTGTTAACGGTTCCTCCAATCAGTATCGCCAAAGAAAAACATTTTGATATTACTCATCTTGATAAGATCATTCATGCCATTTTATTTGCGGTATTAGTAATATTGTGGGGTAACTGGCTTAAACCAAAATATATTTTCTTTTCTAAATTCCTCCTTGTCCTTTCAATCACTGTTTTTCTTTCTGTGTGTTATGGAATTGTAATGGAGTATATCCAACTATGGGTTGGTCGTGATTTTGATGTGTGGGATATGCTGGCAGATGGAGCAGGTGCAGTAGCAGGATGGTTATTTCTTGCTGTAAAAGAGAGACCCCGGTAAAAACCGGGGTCGAAACCAAAACTAACTGCTTATGAGAAAAATTTATATTCAGAATTTGTTATACAAAGTTCGTTTAAACTGCCTGTCAATATTCC
>JAYUTS010000173.1:0-7083 GCA_043754995.1 Chitinophagaceae bacterium | reverse complement strand
GGTTATGGTTGTAAGGATACGATTTATACCAGGTTGGTTGATACCTTAACAGTACAAGCTTATGCAGGGAAGGATACTTCTTATTGTGGTGTTGATCCTGTTATCATTGGTGAGCCACCAAAACCAGGGCGAACCTATTCCTGGTCGCCCACTACTGGTTTATCGGATCCTTTTAGTTCAAACCCACTTGCAACCCCTACGGTTACCACAACCTATACACTAACGGTATCGAGTAACGGAGGTGGATGCAAAGCTACCGATCAGGTTATTGTAAAATCCTTATTGCCCGATAACAGTTTGCGGTTTGCAGGAAAAACGTTGTTCTGTTCTACATCAAAAGATAGTGCTGTTGTATATAGTGCTAATGGCGTTATTACGCAATGGTATAAAGATGGAGTGGCCATACCCGGTGCAGTACAAAACCGTTATCAAATTACCAGCTCAGGAACGTATCATGCATCCGTAAAAAGTTTAACGGGCTGTATACTCTCTACACGATTTGTTAGTGTAACTATTGATGAAGAAGATAAAGCGGTGAGGTATCCTGTACGTTATACGTTCGCTGAAAGGTTAATCAACCTCAATGCAAGGAACCTTGGTGATACTGTGTTATGGCGGCCTCCTAATCAGTTGAATGACGCAAAGATTTATAATCCGGATTTCAGAAGCAGTGAGTTAGGTGATTATTATTACACGATCCGTTTTGCTTCAGCTTCGGGTTGTGTTACGGTTGATTCGCAATTAGTAAAAGTAATTGCCAAAGTAGAAATCTTTATGCCCAATGCGTTTACACCTAATAACGATCGTTTAAATGATGTCATTACTCCCATCATGATCGGTATTGAAAAAATAGTATTCTTTAAAATTTACAATCGTTTGGGTGGAGAAGTTTATTCATGGTCGCCCGAAAGACCTGCATGGGATGGAAAGTATAAAAACATCTTACAGCATCCTGATACTTATGTATGGCATTTCAGTGGTATTGGTATTGATGGCTTAAGGTATTACCGAAAAGGTATTGTAGCACTGATGCGTTAAAGATGTTTGATATTTTCTGCTTTCTTATTTTTGAAAAAATCGTTTATGCAATTCGAAAGTTTTTTTTGCAATGCCTTATGTCTGGCGTACAGGTATGTATCACTCAATATACAGTTTCATGCTGCACATTGTTAGTGTTAACCATCGGTGCTATAAGTCGTCAGTTTTCTTTACAGAAGCAGATTGATACAATGTAAGAATTTCAAGTAATGCAAAAACACTCCCGGCAAAGAAAATAAGTAAAATGATATAACTGGTTATCAGCTTAAAGGTATTGGCATTAATATCCCGTTGCTCCCATAATTGAATTTTACCCCGGGGACCACCCAGATGCATATACATGATCTGATCATCAGCAAGTTTTGGGTACTGGTCTCTAAATTCCTTTCCAACGTTTGAATAATTTTCTCCCTTTACCAGGTAGCTCACTTTACTGCCTTGAGGGTAATGATAAGGGATGGTTGCATTCAGAAACAGGTTTGTATGATACAACGCTGAAATAATAAAACACAGGAATCCTGCACTGAGAATTATTTTCAGCATTTGTTTTTGTTTCTTCTTTACCGTTCCTTTTAATAAAAAAGAAAGCAGCAGACTGATTAATAAAGCAACGAGACTCGATAATGCCACATAATAACTTTGCATTTCATCTATCTTTAATAAAATTGATAACCCTCCACCAAAAACAGCAAATAAGGTTGTAACCAGCACAACCCGGGACTTTAGAATCGAAAGCATGTTTATTTTTTTCATTGTGCTGTATTGATATAAAAGATGAGTTTATAAGGTTTCTTCCGGAACAAACTCCAGCCTGCAGATTCATCTCTGAAGGTTTCATTATCTAAAAATTTTTCACACACAAATTTTGTATGATGTACAGCATCTTCAATTAAGAAAATAAACCTCGCTGGCGGAATACTTGCAGTTGACATGGATGCAGGCAGGTTACCCGGTTTCATAGGTAATTCTTTTTCCAGGCCGGGTGGGTAATAAGTAAGATCAAATATTTTTTCTTCAGGTTTATTTCTCGTTTCATGTGTAATAGGATCAAGGATAAAAACATAAATATTAAATGCACGTGGATCGTTAGGGCCTGATAAATAAGTAAGGCCGGCAGCAGTGTGTTGTTTATCATTTTCAACCTCATCAACAATATTGGAAGAAGATGGTTGCCAACTTGCCGGTACCGGTACCCAATGTTGTTGTTTTCCCTGGCCGTTGATTTTTACATAGTAGTAATGTTCGTTTAAGGAACCCGGTATGGAAGTATGTGTAAATAATTCCACAAACCGGTTTAGTTCAAATAAAAGGGTATTACATTTTTTCAGTATTTCACTGTTCATCCTTTTATCATTGATGCTTGTTTGTAAAAGTTTTGACAAAACAATCAACTCATTGTTCATAAGTGTTACGGTGCCTTTGCTTATTTTGTTTGCTTTTGATTTAAATGCCATCAACCGGCTGTTGACCGATGTTAATGCTGATTTAAGATTAAAAAGATCATTGTTACTTACTCCCGATGCAGCCCTGATATCATTTGTATTAAAACGTTGTATCTGGTCTGAAAAAGCAACAATGGTATTTGTAAAACCTGCTGAAATCTTTTTATCAGCCTTTACTTCTGTTTTGTGCGATTTTCGAAACGCCTTACGGATTGTACGGTTGGATCCTGGAAATTTCGGCATCACCAAAGGGTAATTCGATGGAATCGGTTGTTCAGGATTAAGCCGTGGATTTAATGCATAAATAAGATCGTATGCATCTTTGGTACGAAAAATACGCTGGTCTTTTAATTTTCTTTCAATCAATACTTTTCCTTTAGGGGTATCAATAACCGGTGCGTTAACATTGATTGATGTTTTCAGATAAATAACAAGTGGGGTGGCAGCACTTCGTTCATAAAGGCTATTCTGATACACAGGTGAAACATAGGTTTCAAAAAACAGTTTTGATACTTCAATCCTGTAATTGCGTGCACGAACAGTTAACTTGAAATCTCCATTTTCACTTGTTTTCACACTTTGTATAACTTTGTTACTATCCGTATCGGTTATTGTTACTGCAGCATTTTTAACCGGATCTTTTGTGCCCGTAATCAATACTTTGCCATACAATTGAGCAGATAAGTGATGAATGCTGCTGCAGCAGAAGATCAGCATGAGAAAGGAGATAAGAAAGAATGTTTTCATTTGAAACCAGTTTTGGCAGTATAAGGAATACAATCATTTTTGTTTCAGGCGGTCACTGATTTAATTGGCAAGGTTAGTTATAAAGCAGGAATTTTTTTCCAGACAAGTTCTTCTACTACAAGTTGAAAATAATTATTGGAAAATGCAACAAATTTTTGAAATTAATTATTTAACAGACTGCTATTTCTTCCAAAGTATATCTCCGGCATACAGCGGTGCATAAAATGGTTATCAGTGTAATATCTTGTGTCAATTTACAAACCAATACAACAGGCAGATGTTCAGCAGTTGCACCTGAATCTGCTGAATCCCATTAACCCCAAAATAATGTCGGCCCGCCGCAGTATTGTTCATACAATTTTTTATTTTTGAAAAAATCGTTTATGCAATTCGAAAGTTTTGTGCAAAGTATCACAACTGAGGGTCCACCAGCCAACAGTACAGTGTATCTCTCAGCAATGTGGTATGATGCAAAGGGAGATTGGAATGCCGCACATGGATTGGTAGATGATTTGGAAGATGCAATTGCCTGTTGGGTGCATGCTTACCTGCACCGCAAAGAAGGAGACATTGGTAATGCTGATTATTGGTATAGCAGGGCAGGAAAAAAAAGACCGGCTATATTGTTACAAGAGGAGTGGAAAATGATTGTGAAAGCATTACTCTGAGTTGTTCGGTTTGTTTTTTATGCATGATGCTTCCGTACATATTTCGCAAGAATCACAATGGTTTGTCCTTCAATTTTTATTTCAATCTGCTCCGTATTGTTTTCAACCAAACGAATATTCTCTATCAGGTTTAAGCTGATAAGGATTTGTGTTATTTGAATGGAAACTGAAAAAATCGGATAGAAAGAACATCGTATAGTGTAACCAACTATTCAGAAATCCTGTTCATGGTATAACTGAAATCTTTGTTGCCAACCAGCAGTTGGCCATTTAGATCTGTAAATACAAGTATGTACCCGTTAAGTTTGAGTAAATACAAAAAGGCATTTCCTTTGTCGTCATGAAGTTGATAAATCGTTCTGCTGTTTTTTCCAGTAACGATCTTCCAGGTTCCCGTTCCTCTGTTTTCATTGCGCCACCCTGTTCCTGCAATTTTGTAAGTAGTGGGTTTGTTGATTGCAGCATTTGCATAAAGAGTAATGCGCCATTTTAATTTATAGCAGGTTGTGCCTGCAGGAAGCAAACCCGGAATAGCACAAGGTGTTCGCCCATCAAAAACCATTGAATCTTTTAATGCAGTTGATGCAGCAGTGATGTTAACCTGATCTGTGCCGGTTGCTGACATATTGTTGAGCGTATAGCTCCAGCCGCCATTGCCAACCAACAGGTTATTCTCTGCATCTGACAAATGAAGGAGATCCTTATTTAACTCAGCTATTTTTAAAGTAGCCGTTCCGTTGATGAGTGTGTAATAATTGTTTTCTTTTTTCAGTTCTCCATTTAATACAATCGTCTTACCTCCATTGATAAATTCATTGGTATTGGGTTTGCCGATACCATAATTGCAATGCAGTTTATAACTGTTATCAGTGAAAGTTAATTGCCAGCGGATAAAATCAACTGAATCGGTTAATGAAATACCGAGGAATGACCGTACAACCGGATCGGCGGGAGTGCTGCCGGTATAGTTGTTTTCTTTTCCCTTTGCACAGGAAACAAAAAGAAGAAGCAGCAGAAAAGAAAATAACAGTTTCATCTTAACGGGGTTTCTTTAAAGTTCAGCAAATTTGATGGGTTTTTCAAGTAAGATCATTTTGAGTTTTCGCAATCAGCACTCTTTATTTTTTTTTGCACAGCCGGTATGTGAAAAAGATATCAGAAATTTGTACTGTTAAACATTCATCATCATTTTAAATAAGAGATCATGGAAACAGCACAAACAGCCACCGTTCTTACAGTTGAAGCAACCATACTTGCACCTGTAGCAAAAGTGTGGGAATTCTGGACAAAACCTGAACACATCACCCAATGGAACAATGCATCAGATGACTGGCATACCCCCAACGCCACGAATGATCTTCGTCCAGGTGGTCGTTTTGTTTCCCGTATGGAAGCAAGAGATGGAAGCATGGGTTTTGATTTTGTTGGCACTTACGATGTGCTGAACGAAAACGAATACATTGAATACACAATTGCTGATGGCCGTAAAGTAAAAATCAATTTCATTGCCAATGGCAACAGCACCAAAGTGGTAGAAAGTTTTGTTGCTGAAACAGAAAACTCCATTGAACTGCAACAAGGGGGCTGGCAGGCAATCCTCAATAATTTTAAACAATATGCCGAGGCGAATTAAGGAGGGCTCATTTTATTAAATACCATATGCTGCTGTTGGTTTTATAAACCTCGCAGAGGCATGATGTCAGTAGAAAAAAGAAATGAATGTTTTTAAAGCTCCGCAGGAGCGATATGTAAAATATGTTACTACTACGTAGCTTTGTGAATGCGGTAAAAAAAGTTCTACTAACATAACGACCCGATGCGTTGTTGAAATTATTTTTTTTATATAGCAAAGCCAATGGATTAATAATTCATAACTCAAATTCCCAAACCGTTTTATAAGTTCCGTGTTTTTCAACATAGCTGAGGAAGCAGTTATAAAAAACATCAGCACCAATCGTGGCACTATCGCCAATGACAAAAAGTTGTTCTTTGGCTCTTGTAATAGCTACATTCATTCTTCTGTAATCTTTTAAGAAACCAATGGTTCCGTCATCATTGCTGCGTACCAGCGATAGAATGATGGTTTCTTTTTCCTGCCCCTGAAAACTGTCAATGGTACTGATGCGAAGCTGTTTTGGTAGAACCTCTTTTGCAGCAGTCACTTGCCCCGCATAAGGAGAAATGAATGCGGTATGCAACGGATCAAGTGATGCAGTTTCCAGTATTTTTTGTACGATCTGCAGCTCAGTTTTGTTTTGCAGGCTTGAACCATCAGGTCCATGCACTTCATTAAAACCTGAACCTGCAGTATCAATAAATGTGAGATGTACGCCTGTGTTTTTTAAATGAGCAGCCGTTAAGAGCAGGTTGTTATAGAAATAATAACTGCTGAATCCTGCAATGGCTTCCCTCATCCGGTATTGTGTGTTCAACAGGAAAACAGTACTCAGTTTTTCAATAGCCGTTTCTAAAATGGAACGGTTAAAACCTAATTGTGCTGCTTCATTGCTCAACACGGTAGGGGGTAACTGCCAATGATCACCAGCCAATACAATTTTTTCAGCTAAAGGGAAAATGGTCCATGCTAATGGTTCAATACATTGTCCTGCTTCATCAATTACCAATGTTTTAAACTTAAGATGATTGATGTCGGCATCGTACAAACCAATGGGTGTACCTGCAATCACTTCAGCTTCTTCAAATAATTTTTCTTCGTTGTAGTGCTGCAGCTTTTTTATTTCGGTGCGGATATTTTTTACTTCTTTAAATAATAAGTTGCGTTGTTCTCTTTCGGCCTTGCCATAACTGCGTTTGTATTTCAACGCCATCCGTCTGAATTCTTCAGCCCTTATTTTCAGTTGTTTGATTTCTTTCTGTTGTTTACTGTTGTTTAGTTTGCCTTCGGGTGTATGTGCAAAAATGGTTTCATCTACTTTGCCTGCATTGCCCACACGTAAGAGTTTTATACCCTGTTGAATCAAACCTTTTGAAAGATGATCAACTGCTGTATTGCTGGGGGCCGATACCAATACTTTTTCTCCTGCTTTGGTAAGTTGAAAAATGGCTTCAATCAATGTAGTTGTTTTACCTGTACCCGGTGGCCCATGTACAATACAGATGTCTTTGTTTTGTGTAATGGCAGTAACAGCCAACTGCTGACTTTCATTTAATTGCTGATTACGAAAACT
>JAYUTS010000172.1:0-7084 GCA_043754995.1 Chitinophagaceae bacterium | reverse complement strand
ATGGAATGATTGATCTTCCAACAACAACGGTACCAGCCAATGCAACCTGGCAAAATGAACAAAGCGGAACATTGGATCAACGTGCAAGAGCTTACCTCGATATCAACTGCGGTCATTGTCATAATAAATCTGGCCCTGCAAATACTTCAGGCTTGTTTCTGGATATTCATGAAACAAACAAAACAGCATTGGGCGTTTTAAAAACACCTGTAGCTGCCGGAAGAGGTAGTGGAAATTTAAGGTTTGATATTGAACCGGGTTCGCCCAATAAATCGATCCTTATTTATCGCATGAATACAACCGATCCCGGATTTGCAATGCCGGAGATTGGCAGGGAGCAAATTCATAAAGAAGGAATTGCATTGATCAGTAAGTGGATTAAAGAAATGAAGAACTAAGAGTTCAACTCATTTTCTCTTTTGCTCTCTTAGCTCCTGCAATCATTACACAATCCATTTACCACCATATTCGATTCATGAGGTTCAAATCCTTTCGGCAATTTTACATCCGGCACCAGCACATCTTCCAGGCAAATGGTTTTGTTACAGTTATCACATACAAAATGTACATGGTTGTCATGATGATGCCCTTCTGCACAATGATCTTTACATAATGCATACTTCACAGAATTATCGGCTGAAGGAATGGTATGGATGAGTCCTTTTTCTTCAAAAGTTTGCAGCGTACGATAAATGGTTACACGATCAATCTTATCACTTGCCTTCTTTTCAATATCTGCATGGGCTAAAGCACCGGGTGCATGATAAAACAAATCGAGTATCTGCAACCTGCTGTCGGTTACACTCATATGATTTTTTTTCAACAACTCACGGATTGGTTCACTCATAATCGTAAATTAATTAATCAGGATTGTTTTGAAAAATTCCGTTTACAAACCGGGGACCATCATAACTTTCTCTCAAAACAAGACGGATATCTTCATCGAGCTTTGCCAGTTCCTTTTTATTCAGCCCGTCATAAATACCACGCACTCTTCCTTTTCTGTCAACCAATGCAAATAATTGAGTGTGTATGAACTGATCTTCTATCGCTTCTTTATTATTGTTTTGATCATCGAGCAAATAGCTTTTCCTTGCCGCTTCGTATAATTTTTCTTTGGTTCCGGTTAACAACATCCATCTTGTTGCATTAATCTTTAATGAATCTGCATACAGTTTCAACCGTCCAACTGAATCTTTGTCGGGATCAACTGTATGGCTCAGGATCATGAAATCATCTTCATTGGCAAAATCATAAGCAATGGTTGCCATATTCGTATTCATCTTTGGACAAATTCCAGTGCAGGTTGTAAAGAAAAACTCTACCACCTGTACCTTACCCGCAACTTCCCGATTGGTAACCGTATCTCCCACCTGGTTTACAAAAGCAAACTCTTTTACCTCGCTCACAGTTGGCAATTTTTTGCGCCATAGGTCCGTTCCCCAAAACAAGGCCAGGTAAAAAACACCCAGCAGCAAAACAAAAAAGCCAAGATAGAACCAGGTTTTTTTCGACATATCTTTTAATTAATAACAAAGGTACGAAGGGGATTGAGGCGAAATAGTAATTGAAAATAATATTTGCAACATCATTGCAAAATTGTATTTTTGCCTTCCTATATGAATTTTCGCATCAATTGGGAAGCCTTGGGAATTACTGCATCTGTAGCCTGTGCCATTCACTGTGCTGTGTTGCCATTATTTATTACCAGCCTTCCGCTTTTCGGCATCAATATCATTCACAATATCTTCATTGAAGTTTTGCTGCTCGGCTCTGCCTTTTTAATTGGGTTTTCTACGTTGTGGCATGGATATAAAAAACATCATCACCATTGGGCAACTTTGATCCCGTTTTCTGTTGGTATGATTCTTTTTACACTCCACCAGTTTATCAAATTTCCTTATTCAACATTTTTATTTGTGATTCCGGCAACGGCTGCTGTTATTACTGCACATGTATTGAATCACCGTTATTGCAGAATAGCCAATCATTGTCATACAACTGACTGCGATCATTAAACGTTCAGGAATCTTCTTAACCCATTTTACTGATCTATGAATCTCAAGCCACTTCAACTCTTACGCAAAACAGGAATTGCAGAAGGTATTTCTTTTCTGGTGTTGCTTTTAATAGCCATGCCCTTAAAATATTTATTTGATTTCCCCTTAGCAGTAAAGTATGTTGGATGGGCCCACGGCCTGTTATTTATCAGTTACATAGCATTAGCATGGTTTGTAAAAGAAACCTACAATTGGCCAATCAAAAAATTCTTGTTTGCTTTTATAGCAGCATGGTTGCCTCTTGGAACCTTTGTTTATGACAGGCAGTTGAAAAAAGAAGAAGCAATTCTTCAAAGCAAATAAAACTATTTCAAAAATTTTTCCGGGTGTATTTCTTCCCACCCTGTTGCTTGTTGCAATGCTTTGCCTACACTTAGCAAGGTTGCTTCATCATACAATCTCCCTACCAATGTAATACTGGTTGGTAATCCACGTTGATTAAACCCGGTAGGCAAACATAAAGCGGGGTGTCCCGTTAAATTGGTTATTGCCATCTGGCTTCCACCAAAGGTGGGAGTAATCACCACATCAACCGTTTCAAAAAAAACTTTCATTTGCTGCATCATTAAGTAACGATGTCTTGTGGTATTGATGTATTCAACAGCAGGTATTAATCTTGCAGTCCGGAAATAATTGGGCCAGTCATTTTTGTTTTGCCTGGTTAACAGATCATCCATATCCGTTCTTGTTAACTCATCAAAAGCAGCCGCACTTTCACTGGCCACAGTGATGCCAATCATATCAAAAGTATAAACTGTACTATCAGGAAAAATGACAGGTATTAATTGCACACCCATTTTTTCAAACGCCTTCAGTACTTTCCATTCATTTGCACTGGTATCTTTTATCCGGTCGAAATAATTTTTTGAATAACCAATCCGTATTTTTTTAATATCCGTTTTCATTGAATAGTTGAACGGCATATTAACAGCTCCCGGATCTTTGCCATCTGTTCCTTTAATGAAATAAAAAACAACAGCAGCATCTTCTGCACTTCTGCAAATAGGTCCGGCTTTATCAAGACTCCAGCAAAGAGTCATGGCGCCCGTTCTGCTCACAGATCCAAATGTTGGCCGCAGCCCCGTTGCTCCGCATGTATGTGATGGGGATACAATAGAGCCATAGGTTTCCGTTCCAATAGCAAACGGAACAAGGCCCGCCACAGTTGCTGAAGCTGAGCCAGCAGATGATCCCGAAGAACCAAAGTTTAAATTCCAGGGATTTTTTGTACGGCCCCCAAACCACCAATCACCCATTGCCAATGAGCCTAAGGTAAATTTTGCAATTAATACAGCACCTGCTTCTTTCAGTTTTGTATAAACATAACTATCAATATCAATGGTCTGTTCTTTATAAGGTGCAGCACCCCAGGTTGTTTTTGTTCCTTTTACTGCAAACAGATCTTTCAATCCGTATGGGATGCCGTGCAAGGGGCCCCTGTATTTACCTTTTGCAATTTCAGCATCAGCAAGTTTTGCCTGTTGCATGGCAATTTCTTCAGTTACTGAAATCACACATTGCAAACTATCTCCATATTTTTTTATCCTTTCAATAAAAAATGTGGTCAATTCAACAGATGTGATCTTTTTATTTTTGATTAACGATGCTAATTGAAGAATATTAAAAAAAGCAAGATCGTTTTTATTTTTAGGAAGAGAAACGTTTGCTGGAATAACCCATGATACCGGTTTCTGTACCTGTTCAAACTTCATCCCCGGTAAAACGGGGCTTTGCCACAAGCTCATCGGTACACTGTTGTTTAGCGGAATACTCCGCATCTTATTATAGTCTTTCACATTATCTCTTATATCCCGCATCATACTGTCACGCTCAGGCTCAGTAAAATGTAAGCCGATCAGTTTGGCTGCAATCTTTACATCATCCTTTGTAATGCTATCGTTTTGTTGTGCGTTTACAGAAAAAATAAAACAACATAAGCTAAAAGAAAATAAGATCCTGTTCATGAGAAGTGGTTTTGAAAAAGGAAACTACATTATTTTCAAATAATAAATACAATCTGTTCAGTTCCTGATTCATAAAAACTCACATAAAAAAGCTCCGGTTAAGGAGCCTGTTTAAATTTATACCTGAACTGTTTAATCAGCTCTTATATATACTTCATCATCTTTGCCAAAGAAAAAAGAATGCATCATATTCTTTTCAATAAAATTTTTCAATGCTGCTGAGTTGTCAAATTTTTCATCTACATTTTCGGTGATCGCACTCAATGTTAATCTTGCTCCGCTTGTACTTATTTCCAGTTTGTACAAAAAGAATTTTTTTGAACCCTCCTCTTCCTGCTTTTCATACAGGTTTAAAAAATTTGTGCCCGCAACTTCTGAAAGAAAAGCCTCATATACTTCAGGCTTTTCATCTGCCTTCACTTCTTTTTTTGTTTTTGTAATAATGATTGAATAGTCATCCTTTTTTGTGATGATGTAGAGATCATCTGAAGAACTTTTAGGTTCCCATTTACCAAGTAATGACGCAGGATATTTAACTGTTGGCTTATCAATTGGTACTGTTGATTCGTAAGGACAGCCGGTTAAAAAAAAGGAGACTGCAATAATTGATAATAGATAGACTGTTTTTTTCATGATGAATAGTTAAACAACTAAAGTAAGGCATCTGTATATCATCCACAATACCCTGTTGTCACAAGGCTTACATGAAAAAAGCCCTTCGCAGAAGCGAAAGGCTTTGATACTTACAAACAAACCCGAAGTTTACGAAGCTGGTGCTCCGCTTTGAATTTCTTTTATCTTTTCCCGGATCTTCCTTTCAATTTCATTGGCCATTTCAGGATTATCGATCAGTAATTGTTTTACTGCGTCTCTACCCTGGCCCAGCCTGTCAGTATTATAGCTGTACCAACTGCCGCTTTTTTGGATAATGGCTAACTCAACACCCATATCAATGATTTCACCTGTTTTGCTGATTCCTTCTCCAAAGATGATATCAAATTCAGCCGACTTGAAAGGAGGTGCTACTTTATTCTTCACCACTTTCACTTTCACCCGGTTACCAATTGCTTCATCGCCATCTTTGATCTGGCTCATACGACGGATATCTAAACGAACAGATGCATAAAACTTCAAGGCATTACCGCCGGTTGTTGTTTCAGGGTTACCAAACATGACCCCGATCTTTTCACGCAACTGGTTAATGAAAATGCAAATGGTATTTGTTTTGGAAATGGTAGCAGTGAGTTTACGCAAAGCCTGGCTCATTAATCTTGCGTGCAATCCCATTTTGCTATCGCCCATTTCACCTTCCAGTTCACTTTTTGGTACAAGTGCCGCCACAGAATCAATCACTACTACATCTATAGCACCGCTTAAGATTAAACGATCGGCAATTTCCAAAGCCTGTTCACCATAATCGGGTTGAGAGATTAAAAGATTATCTACATCAACACCTAACTTTTGAGCATAGCCACTATCAAACGCATGTTCCGCATCAATGATGGCACAGATGCCACCTTTCTTTTGTGCCTCAGCAATAATATGTGTGGCAATGGTTGTTTTACCACTGCTTTCAGGTCCATAAATTTCTACCACTCTTCCCTTTGGCACTCCGCCAATTCCCAATGCCACATCCAGGCCAATGGAACCGGTTGAAATCACCTCAATTTCATGAATTCCTTTTTCATTCATCATCATTACACTGCCCTTGCCAAAATCTTTGTCAATTTTATCAATGGTGAGTTTTAATGCTTTGAGTTTTTCGCTGTTCTCTTTGCTATTGTCTTTACTGCTGTCCTTGCTCATTTTTTTCTCCTTTGGTTTCTCCAAAATTAAAGTCTCTTCCATAACGGGTTTGTTTTTTTGTTCACACTAATTTATTTAGCAATACTAATACTAATTTTTTTAGATGTCAACTTTTTTGGCAATTATTTTCTGTTGTATTGGCCGACGGATCAATTTTGCCCTTTTGGGCGTTTTTAACAGGAGCAGTTTGGTCTCTTCAATTACATGATTAACTTTGCCCTTTAAATAAACTGAATATGAAAAAACTGGTTTTATTATTTGCTGCTGCTTTTTTAACCACTGCCCTCTTTGCTCAAAATAACCCCAAGCCTGCTGCCAAAGGAGTTACCTATGGTGAGGGAACCACCAATACCGATATAAAAACTTTGGGCGATATGGAAGAACAGGTCATGGACAAAGGAGCTTTTACCGGAAAAATTACCGCTAAGGTTACAGAAGTATGTCTTGAAAAAGGCTGCTGGATGAAAGTAGAAAAAGGTAACGGCGAAACCATGATGGTGCGTTTTAAAGATTACGGTTTCTTTATGCCCAAAGATATTATTGGTAAAACGGTTGTGCTGGAAGGTGAGGCCAAATCAAAAGAAGTAAGTGTAAAACAACAACAACACTTTGCACAGGACGCCGGAAAAAGCAAAGCCGAGATTGACAAAATAAAAGAAGTAAAAAAAGAAATGCAGTTTGTTGCTAAAGGTGTTTTAGTATTGTAATCTTTTTTGCAATACTATTAAAATGAAAGCCATCTTAAAACGGATGGCTTTTTATTTTATGTTCATTGATATTGGCTTTTGCTCTATCCTTCTTTTCGTAACTTTAACAGTCATTTTGAGATAAATAATCAATGAACCGATTCCTGCCTGTTATATTATTCTTGTTTTACTGTTTTCAGCTTTCAGCTCAAAAAGCATGTTTTATCAAAGGAAGCTTTATTGCTGCTTTTTACAGCAAGCATGATCAGAAAATAAAATTCGTTAACACCTTTACCAACCAGGTTTTTTACTGGTATGAGTATAAAGGATCAGAACCTGTTATGTGGTTCGCAAACAACTTGCTGCTGGCAATTGATAAAAAAAATGTGATTGTGTCTAATTTTCAAACTGGCAAAAAAAATCAATATGCAATAACCGGTAAGCTGATACCAAATACGTTATTACAACTGATAGAAAGTGATGAGGCCATCAGCATTTCGCATATCGTTACACAAAAACAAATGACTTATTTTCAAAAACCAGCAGGGTTGCAATATGTTTCTGCCAT
>JAYUTS010000171.1:0-7097 GCA_043754995.1 Chitinophagaceae bacterium | reverse complement strand
AAATACTTTGCTTTCATTTTGAAAAGAGATACCCTGTAATCGTTTATAAAAACTGAGAAAATAAGCATCGTTTCTTCTCACATCAATATCGCCCAGGTGCAAATGCCAAAGGAAAATTCAATCGTTATGTTTTCCAGGGTTTAGAAGGAAATCAAGGGCCTTATCGTTTGCAGGGGCCGAACGGGGAATTGTTTTTTATTGTATTGGCAGGAACCGAACGAGTTTTTATTGATGGCGAATTAATGCAGCGTGGCGAGGATCAGGATTATGTGATCAACTACAATACCGCTGAGATTACATTCACGCCAAGGAGAATGATTACGAAAGACAGACGCATACAGGTAGAGTTTGAATATGCCGACAGGAACTTTCTCAACTCACAATTTATTGTTGGCAACGAATTAAAAGTAAATGAAAAAATTACATTTCGTGTCAATGCATTTTCAAATTCTGATTCCCGGAATACTTCTGTTAACCAGGTATTGAATACAGAGCAAAAACAATTCTTATTTGATGTAGGCGATAAAGTAGAAACAGCATTGTATCCTTCTACTGTAAAAGATACATTTGAAGCTAATCGTATTGTGTATCGTTTAATAGATTCTGTTGTTAACAGCATCACCTATGATTCGGTCCTTGTTTATACTACCATTGACCAACCAAATGTGTATAGTGCTTCATTTATTGATGTGGGTGATGGAAACGGAGATTATGTACAGGAAATTAATGGAGCAAACGGCAGAACATTTAAATGGGTAGCCCCGGAAAACGGGATCAGGAAAGGAAGATTTGCACCTGCTGTACGTTTGGTGGCACCCCGCACCCAGCAAATGATAACGGTTGGGGCAGATTATCAAGTCAATAAAAATTTTCTTGTGAAATCGGAACTGGCGGTAAGCCGGTTTGATATCAATACACTTTCCAGGAAAGATAAAGCCAATGATGATGGAGCAGCCGGCAGGTTGGTATTGCAATACAGCAACCGTTTTAAAGGGAACATCAAAAATCCCTTGCAGTACAAATTAACCGGTGGCTATGAATATGTGCAGGATCGTTTCCGTGCATTGGAGCGTTTACGTCCTGTTGAATTTACAAGAGAGTGGGGGCTACCCATTTTTCTGCAACAGGAAAAGGAACAGATTATTGATGCGGCTATAGAATTAATGCGTGGAAGGGAACATAAATTTAATTATGCCGTTCAGAGTTATCAGCGTGGAAACTTATTCAACGGCGTAAGGCATATGGTGCAACATTCTCTTGCCAAACAAGGTTGGACATGGAACGGAAATATGAATTATTCTTCTACTGATAGCGGCAACAATAAAGGTTTTTTTCTTCGTCCCCGGGTTGATCTGAAAAAACGATTGGATAAACTCGATCAGATTGAAATTGGAGGACAATATTATTTAGAACACAGCGAAATCAGGAACAGGAAAACGGATTCATTAACGGCTCTCACTTTTATGTGGGATACATGGACTCTATTCCTTCGCTCAAAAGAAGCAGCAAATAAATGGGGTGCTAACTTTTTTACAAGAAGAGATAAACTGCCGTTGGGAAAAAATCTTGAACAGGTTGACCGCAGCTATAACTACAATGCATTTGTTGAATTGATGAATAGCGAACGTCACCAGTTTCGCCTGAATGCCACCGTTAGAGAGTTGAAAGTTTATAATTCGCAGTTAACAGGACAAAAACCTGAGCGAACCTTGCTTGGCCGTGCTGAATATTTTGTGAATGAATGGAAAGGGATGCTAACAGGTAATGTGTTGTATGAAGCCGGAAGCGGCCAGGAACAACGCAGGGATTATTCATTTTTAGAAGTGCCCGCAGGGCAGGGGGAATACACATGGAATGATTATAATGCCGATGGTATTCCGCAGATCAATGAATTTGAAGTGGCCTTGTACCAGGATCAGGCAAGATATATTCGTGTATTTACACCCACACTCGATTTTATACGTGCCAACTACAATCAATTTAATTACAGTTTAAATCTGAACCCAAGAGCATTGATTGATATGAATAAAGTAAAAGGAATAAAAAAAATTATTACAAGGATATCAGTGCAATCCGGTATGCAGATCTTCAAGAAAGAGATCTCACAAAAAAATATCAGCTTAAATCCATTCTCCAAACCAGCGGCCGATACAAGTCTTATTTCACTCAATTCCATCATCACCAATACATTATTTTTTAATCGTACGAGTAGTTCGTGGGGATTTGATTTGACCCATATCCGAAATACCAGTCGTTCAATCTTAACCTATGGTTTGGAAACAAGAACGCTCAGCGATTTTTCAAGCCGGGTGCGTTGGAATCTGTCGAAGCGTTTCGCATCTGTTGTTACTGTAAAATCTATCAGCAACAAACTGGCAACACCAAAATTCGGGAACAGAAATTTTGATCTTGCACAATGGTTGATTGAACCATCGCTCAGTTACCAGAATGGAACAAAGTACCGGTTCTCACTCAATTACAAGTTTGAAGAAAAAGAAAACCAGGAAGGGTTAAAAGAAAAAGCAACCATTCATTCCATCATTACCGAAATGCGGTACAATGTTTTATCAAGCAGCACCATCAACGGAAAATTTCAATTCAGCAATATCGGTTTCACAGGAGCAACCAATACAACGGTTGCATTTATTATGCTCGATGCTTTATTACCCGGTAAGAATTTTTTATGGAATCTCGACTTCACCAAACGTTTATCCAATAACATGGAAATTAATTTTCAGTACGAAGGAAGAAAACCGGGCGAAACAAAAGCTATTCATACAGGACGGGCAAGTGTAAGAGCCTTGTTCTAATGAAAAAGGATGAACAATAAAAAAAATTTTCATTTTTATTGCATTTGTCAAATATGAAAATTAGTATTGTTATGTAAAAACACTCAACACCAAACACCAGCACATGAGCAAAAGCAGTTCCAAACACCTGCTGCTACTTGTAACACTTCTCCTAACGCTTTCCTGCAAAGGGTTTGCACAAGATAGTGCTTCTCTATTTAACCGTATTCTTTCATTCCCCGATAAAGTGTTTGGTCGAATTGATAAAGAAGCAAACAGCTTTGAACAAAAACTCAATCAACAAACCGAAAAGTATTTAACGAAGCTCCAAAAACAAGAAGAGAAGTTAAAACGCAAACTCTGGAAACAGGATTCCATCAAAGCTAAAGAAGTGTTTGGTGATGTAAAGGGGCGTTATGATCAATTAAGAAATACACTTACTCAGAAAGCCGGACAAGTACAATCAACTGCATCTGTTTACAATGGTCATATTGATTCGCTGGGAACAGCGATGAAGTTTCTGCAAAATAATCCTGCATTAAAAGAAGGGGCTGCGATCACTAAAAAGATAAGCAGTAATGTGCAAAGCATTACACAACTACAAAACAAACTGAACCAGACCGAACAGATCCGCAAACAGATTCAGCAACGGCAACAACAATTAAAAACGCAATTGCAAAATACGGGTCTTGTAAAAGAGTTCAGGAAATTCAAGAAAGAAGTGTACTACTACCAGGCACAGGTAAAAGAATACCAGGAAGCATTGAAAGACCCCAAGAAGCTTGGAGCCAAATTATTGGAAACAGCGATGAAATTTCCTGCCTTCCAGGACTTTTTCAGAAAGAATTCGCAACTGGCTTCACTGTTTCGTTTGCCAAGCAATGGAACAGATCCCGGCAATATGGCATCTTTCCCCGGTTTGCAAACTAGGGTCGATGTACAGAATATGCTTCAGCAAAGGATTGGCAGTGGACCAAATGCGCAACAATATGTGCAGGAACAAATGCAGGGAGCACAAGGTCAACTTCAGCAACTGAAGAATAAAATGAGCCAGTTCAAGGGTGGAGGAGATGAAGAACTGGAAATGCCGGATTTTAAAACCAACAACCAGAAAACAAAAAGCTTTCTCAAGCGGATCGAGTGGGGGAGCAATATGCAAACCACAAAGGGCAATCTCTATTTTCCTGTAACCAGTGATATAGGATTGAGTGCAGGATTTAAACTCAATGATAAAAGTATTATCGGCATCGGTGCCAGTTATAAAATCGGTTTTGGACAAAACTGGGAGCATATACGCATAACACATCAAGGAGCCGGGTTAAGAACATTTGTTGATTGGAAACTGAAAGGCAGTTTCTGGATCAGTGGTGGTGCTGAAATGAATTACAGAACTGAGTTCAGACGTATTGATGTATTGAAAGATATGAATGCATGGCAACGTAGTGCATTACTGGGTATAAGTAAGAAATACAATGTCGGGAAGAAGTGGAAGGGGAATGCACAAATATTATATGATTTTTTGTGGAAGGGACAAAGGCCGAGGACACAGCCGGTGGTTTTCAGAGTTGGATATAATTTTTAAACATAGTATTTATGATGAGAAATCTTTTTTTAATGACGCTGCTGACGGTTGTTATAAGCAGCGGTTTACATGCTCAAAATCTTCCTATCTACAATTTCAAAATTGATTCTATTACAGGATCGGGAAAAATTGATTTTGATAAATTCAGAGGCAAAAAAATCCTTATTGTTAATGCCTCCAGCGCTGATTCAAATTTTACTCAACAGTACAGGGAGTTAACTCAATTATGCCAGATTTATAAAGACAAACTGGTAATTGTCGTTGTGCCAAGCAACAGCTTTAATACGGAGACAGGAACAGACCAACAGGTAGCTTCAAGATATGCGCAAAGTCTGATTTATAAATTCCCTGTATCAAAAAGATTGAATGTAACGAATCCACAGATACACCTGCTTTTCAAATGGCTTACAAAGCAATCAGATAACGGAGTAACAGATTCAGAAATCAAGAAGCCATTTTATAAATATCTTATTTCAAAAGATGGGAAACTTATTTCTTCATTCAATCAAAAAATAAGCCCTATGCATCCTTTACTCCGTTCTGTTATTGAAAAGGAAACCAATTAAACGAGCAATGATTATTAAACTGTTTTTGCAAATGAAAAACAAACACTCTTTTCTTATTATAGCGATATTATTCTTTGGTGTATTTATGAGCACAAGCTTTACCAGCTTTGCGCAAGGAAATGATTATGATCCAGAAGAGTTTGCTATCAATGTAGCCCATGCACAATTTAAGGCTAAGCAGGTGATACCACCTGCACCTGAAGCCGCATCCCTTGGCAAATACGGTAATGTGCCTGTAAGCCTGTACACAGGCACCCCAAATATAGCAGTGCCACTTTATAACGTACCATCTTCAAGAATCTCTTTACCGCTTACTATGAACTATAGTGCACAAGGGTTTAAGCCACAGGAAATTGCTCCATGGGTAGGATATGGGTGGAGCTTAAATGCAGGGGGTGTTATTACCAGATCTGTGATCGGCAATCCAGATATCTATGATAACTATTATAGTAAACCTGCTCTCACTAATCCTCCTTCAACAGAAGATATGTTTGTGTACTACGATATCGTAAAAGATATGCGTGATGGCAGGAGAGAAGACCAACCGGATGTTTATTATTACAACTTTGGTAATTATTCCGGTAAGTTTTTTATCATGCGTGATGGCACAGTGATAAAAAAAACCAAAGATAATTTGATCATTGCTAACTCCGATGGTTCAGGTTTTACAATTACAGATGATCAGGGTAATATCTATATGTTTAATGCTGCTGAAACAACTACAACTATTTCTGGAGATCTCGTAGCAATACCTGAAGATGTTCAACCTGCCCATTCGTCCTACACTTATGTATCATCAGTGTATCTCAGTTCAATATATTCAGCTGACGGAAACGAAACAATTTCCTTTGAGTATTATGAAACGGGTAACCATAAACAGTTTGGCAACTCATTTCAAAACCAAACAGTTACTTATTCAAACAGAATGGTCATTACGGGTGGGGATTGCATAACTGGGGGGAGTCTTCCTCAGCAAATAAGTTCGTCATCCTCACCTATTACATTCACTAGCCGAAAATATCTTAAGAAAATTTCCTTTTCAAGAAATGGAACAGTTGCTGCTTATATTGATTTCATATCAGCAGCTGATCAACGGCTGGATTTAGATAATTCTAATTTTCCGGGAGAAAGAAGATTAGATGGAATAAAAATTTATAACCTTCAATCAAACGGCAGCTTGTTTCAACTTGAAAAAGAGTTTGTATTCAATTACGGATATTTTACCAGGCAAACAACATACGCATTGGTGAATGAGAAATTAAAACTGGAATCCATCCTTGAAAAGCCTTCGGATGTAAATACTGCTCAAAAACCTGCCTACCAATTTACTTATAACCCACTTATCAACTCAAGTGAGAATTATGAAACTGCTATAGATCATTGGGGGTTTTATAATGGCGCTAACAACTCCAGTTTAATACCGAATTACCAGGTATCTCCCGGTGTTTATTATGGACTAGGTGCTGCCAGGGAACCAAGTTTTGGTGCAACCGCTGCTGCCTTACTAACAAAGATTACATACCCAACAGGTGGGTATACTGAGTTTATATATGAAGGAAATGAGGCAAAAGATGAAAACAATGATTTCATGTACGCAGGCGGGATACGTATTAAAGAGATCACAGACTATTCGTTTGATACAAAAAAAGCGATTACAAAAAAATATTCTTATACCCTGGATGATGGGAGTACAAGCGGCAAATGTCAAAGACCTTATTATTTAGGAAATTCAAGTAATTATCATAAATACGGGGAGATGTGTAGGGGAAATGCGATTGTATGCTGCGGTGCCAGTTCAGAAACAGAAACCAGCAGTATTACAATGGGTGCCAACGCAGTTTACGGATTAGGATCTATTCAGGGTAGTCATATTGTGTATACAAAAGTTACTGAAAAGCAAACAGAGGTTACAAACGGACAGGAACTTGGAAAGACTGTTTATGAATATGCACATAATGGATTTGTACTCAATGATGATGATATATACAATGGAAGTTTACTCAGACAAGCTGTGTATAACAATGGCAGCAAGCTTTTATCTGAAACAGTGAATGAATACACCGGAAGTTTAGTGAGCGTTGGCAGCATTGTAAACTGGACATTTGAAGCCAGCGCTAACCAGGATAACAAAATGATATTATGTAAATATCTCAGTGGTAC
>JAYUTS010000170.1:0-3144 GCA_043754995.1 Chitinophagaceae bacterium | reverse complement strand
GGTATTTTCCTGGATGGGGCTGAATATAAAAGCTTTAACAGTGAACATGAATTGATTTTTGTACTTTTAATAACAGTTAACAGCGGGTTAAACACTACTAACATAACACGAAAATATGCGAATTCAACAGATGGGTTTTACAAGACTTACAGCGGCAGTATCATTTTTTCTTTTCGTTCTGTGCAATCAATCTTCAGCACAGGTAAATATGGTGGAGTTTGGTAAGAACCGTGTGCAACACACTAAGTTCACCTGGAGTTTTTATCAAAGCCCCAACTTCAATGTACACTATACACTTAACGGATTAGAGTTGGCAAAATTTGTAACACAGGCAGCCGAAGAAGAGCTTCCTTCATTAGAAGACTTTATTGAATTCGGTATCCAGCGCAGGCTCAATATTGTACTCTATAATAATTTCAACGATTTTAAACAATCCAATATTGGCATCGGTTTAGACTATCCCAATGCTGGTGGATTGACCAAACTGGTAAATAATAAACTGGTTATTTATTATAATGGTGATCATAATGATTTGCGTCGCCAGATCAGGGAAGGAATTGCAAAAGTGTTGGTAGAAAGCATGTTGTTTGGTGATGACCTCGGCGAGTTTGCACAAAACCAGGCCTTGCTTGATTTGCCCAAATGGATGACGGATGGTTATATTGCTTATGCTGCAGAAAACTGGAGCACTAAACTGGATAATGAATTAAAAAGCGCCATGATTGGTGCCAGCTATAAAAACTTTTACCAGTTTGCTTACGAACAACCACAGTTGGCGGGTCATGCTTTCTGGTATTATGTTGAAGAAAAATATCGCAGAGAAAATGTAACCTACCTTTTATACCTGAGCCGTATCTACAAAAATGTAAACCGTGCTACAGGTACTATTGCTAAAAAGAAACTGAAACAGGTATTGAGCGATTTCATGAATTACAACCGTGATAAGTATTATAAAGATATCCGTGCAAGACGAAATGTACCAACCGGCCGTTTAACCGTGCCAAAAGAAATTGGTAAAAATGATTACTTCCGTTTCCAGGCAAATCCCAATCCAAAAAGTTTTACGTATGCTGTGGTTGAATACCGCAAAGGACAAACAAGAGTGATCCTGAATGAAAATTATGTTTCAGAAAAAGTATTATGGAAAAGTGGTGTCCGCAATTTTGAAGAAAAGCCAAATCCAAATTATCCTTTGCTGGCATGGGACCCGAAAGGAACACGCATTGCCATGATTGTTTGGGAAAAAGGAAAAGTATTACTGAGTGTATATGATGCCTTCCGCAGAATTAAAACAGTAAAGAATCTTGAATTGCCTTTTGAACAGGTGAATGATATGCAGTATATGCTCGACCCCAATACGTTGGTGATGAGTGCGGTGAAAGGCGGGCAAAGTGATGTGTTTGTTTACAAAATTGATAATCAAAAACTGGAACAGGTTACCAATGATGTGTATGATGACCTCGATGCAAGCTTTGTTGCTTTCCCTAACAAAACAGGAATTCTGTTTTCAAGTAATCGTCCCTCACCTAATGCAATGACCGGCGATACCGTGTTGCCACGCAACCGTTACAATGTATTCCTTATTGATAACTGGAATAAATCGGAGTTCAAACAAATATCACAGCTCAGTAATATTAAATATGGCAATGCCCGTTTTCCATCGCAATATAATCTGAATCATTTTACATTCATCAGCGATGAAAATGGTATTGGCAACCGCTGGGCAGGTTTTTTCACCACCACTGCCGCAGGTCTTGATACCGTGTTCCAGGTTGGTGATGAAATATTACGGAACCCCGAACCAAAAGAATTAGATTCTACGTTGCGTGCATGGAATAAAACTGAACCCGATTCAGCTTTTACTTTCCGTGTTACGGACGACAGTGCTTATACTTTTCCTATTACCAATTACCAGAGCAGTGTATTGGAAACAAGGATAGCTGGAGATAACGGACAGGTAACAGAAGTAAACAGGCAGGGCGATTTTAAATTTTTGTACAAGCTGAAAGTAGATGAAAATACATTGCGGAAAAGAAATGTAAATGCAAGGCCAACTGAATATATTAAACGCAGCACAAGGCTTGACAAAGTTGTTGGAGAAGATACACAGCAGCGAACCGATACACAGGATAGTGTAACAACAGCACCCAAGCCAACCGATTTTTTTGAAACAGAATTCAAAGTTGATTCAACAAAAGCTGGTGAAAAATTAATGGGTGCAAATAAACAAAGCCGTGAAGATGTACTGAACCGTATGCGAGTGTTTCCTTACAAGAAAAAATTCTTTGTTGATAATTTAACAACCAACTTTTTATCTAACGGCGTATTTCTCATCAATCGTTTTCAACCTTATACAAATGCATCTGGTCCGGTAAACCTCGGCAATTCAAATCCACTCAACGCTATGACGAGGGTGGGTGCTATGGAGTTTATGGAAGATTATAAATTCACCGGCGCCTTCCGTATCAATTATGGATTACAGGATAATGAAGTGTTCATGCGTTTTGATAATTTAAGAAGACGTTTGGATTGGGGGCTTTCTTATTATCGTTCCTCATCAACAGTTGGGTTGGGTATTTTTACAGCCAGTCAGTTAACACATGTCTATCAGGCCAATGTTAATTATCCGTTGAATGAAGTACAAAGTTTTCGATTGGCAGGTGGCATACGCAGTGATCTCTATAATATTAAAAGCGATGATCTTGTACCTGGCTCACTGGAACAACCAAGCCTCGATGAAAATTATGCAATGGCCCGTTTTGAATTTGTACACGACAACACCATCAACCCTGTAACCAATATCTGGCGTGGGTTACGTTTTAAAGCATGGATGGAAGCTTATAATCGGCTTGGTGGAAATTATACTGGAGGCGGAAGAGATGCAGGAGGTGATTTTACATTCAATCTTGGATTTGATGCAAGACATTATTTAAAGATCTACCGCAATTTTATATGGGCAGTAAGAGCTGCTGCTGATGTTTCCTGGGGCAACAATAAGTTCATCTATTATCTGGGTGGCACGGATGGATGGCTCATGTTAGGTAATAATGATGTAGTAAGAAATGGTGTTGCCAAACAACGTTATTTCAACACCAATAACCGCCCTGCTTTGAATCAAACATATGTATATGAATCATTGGCAGT
>JAYUTS010000169.1:0-18034 GCA_043754995.1 Chitinophagaceae bacterium | reverse complement strand
ACCAGGAGTGATCTTTCAACTGTCTATAAAAACCCTCCGCTTTATCTCAATCTGTATATTCTTTTCTCCATGAACAGGAGAAATTATGATGATTCATTAAAACTTCTGGGTGCAATTGTTCAGTTTTTTCAATATCAATATGTATTTACACCCATTACACATCCGGGGCTTGACAGCCGTATCCAGCGAATAGTTGTTGACCTGCATAACATGAGTTTTGAACAAACCAATCATATGTGGAGCATATTGGGTGGAAAATATTTTCCATCGGTGATGTATAAAGTACGCCAGGTAACATTGGATGAAAATGCAACCATCAGCGAAAGCGGATTTATTAAAGAAGTACAGTTAAATGATAAACTGAAAGTGCCTGTATCATGACCAATAGTTTCAAAATATTATTCATGGCAGAAGTGTTGCATGATTTCTACAAAGATGGAAGATGCAGCGATTTCAGGTTTATCCCTACAACTGAAACAGCAAAATTGCTGGCAAATTATAAAGCACTGTACAAAACATTGGGTAATAAATTGGTTGTATTGATGAAGACTGATAGTGTAGGTAAACCTTTTGTTCAGCCAAAACCAACCGACCGCTTTACATTTTATATGGAGTTGATGAAACCTTTGTTTATGACTGTTTCCAATCTTGAGCTGAATGCACTGGCAGGCAAACGCTTTTACTTTACCAACCTGCATCAGAATAAAGTGAATATTGCTGTGAACCAGGATATATTTTATTTATCAAAAGAAACAGCAGCTCATTCCGGAGCAACAAACTATTTACCAGGTGGCTTTGTAAAGCAGGCAAATGTTGTTTACGAATGTATCCAGTCATCTACAGGCAACACACCTCCTGATGCAGCATTCTGGGTAAGCCGTGAAAAAAAGCAATATGCATCAGCAACTGATCTGCTGCAATTTATTCCACAACAATATACATTTCCTGTAGCTCCTGCAGCAGCTTCTGTCAACATCTCCGTATTCAAACTAAATCTTACTAATAATCTGTTCGATGAGTTGGCACTGCAGCAAACAATGAGCTTTGAAGCGAATGTCGAAAATGTATTGGTCGATCTTTCTTCATTGCCCGAAGCAAAGTACAGGCTGCTCATTAACGCAAAAGAATTTTTTGTGTATGTAAGTAATGATGCAGTATATAATAACATGTTTGCAGTGGTTGACTTCTATCATCATCTGCCCAATGGAAATGATTTTGCTTTTTTTGATGGACCTGGGTTATTAAAAGATCAGTTTGTTGCAGGAAAAAATGTTTGGCTGAATTATACCATTCGTTTTGCCAACCGTCTTGCTTTCTGGAAATACCTCACACCTAAAAAAGGAGTACAGGCCATTGACAGTAACCCGGATTATAGTTTTACCGGCAATGCCAACCCTGCTGATTTTTTTACAAGTACACAACCCATTCCATTAGTTGAAAAACCACATGAATTTAAATTAACACTTTTTCAACCGGTAAGTTCTGAACCACCACTGGCGCCCAATCCTGATATACATGCATCAGGAATGCTCAGCAAAAACGGATCGGATTATTACTGTAACATATACTTAAACTATTAAACCATTCATCATTAAACCTTTTCATCATGGCAACTACGTACAAAACCCCCGGTGTTTATGTTGAAGAAATTCCCAAGCTGCCGCCTTCTGTAGCGCAGGTAGAAACTGCAATTCCTGCATTTATTGGTTATACCGAAAAAGCAGAGCGTAACGGGGAGCCTTTAACCAATGTCCCAACCAGGCTTTCTTCTTTACTTGAATTCGTTACTTATTTTGGCGGCGCCCGAAAACTGGATGATAACTCCATCGCTGTTGTAACAGATGAGGATAATAATTATGCTGTAAAAACAGTAACAGTTACAAACGGTAAACAGTATTACCTGTACGATAGTATGCGTTTGTTTTTTGATAATGGGGGAGGCGATTGTTATATTGTTTCAGCCGGTAATTATAAAACTTCGCTGGGTGCAGATAACACTGTAACCGGTGCTGCATTAACTACCGGTGTACAGGCATTGGAAAAAGTAGATGAGCCCACTATTCTTTTATTTCCTGACGCTGTGCTGATCCAGACAGCAGTAGAAGGGCAGTTCTACAGTTTGCAACAGGAAGCGTTGAGCCAGTGTGCCAAACTACAGGATCGTGTTGCTGTTTTAGATCTGCATGAAATCAGTGCAAACGCATGGCCGGCTCCAGTTCAAAAATTCAGGGATAATATTGGTATCAACAATTTAAAATATTCCGCTGCTTACACGCCATGGATTTTCAGCACTTATGATATCAATCTTCCGTTTCTTTCTTTCAAAGATGGTGTAAAGAAAAAAGATGGCCTTACGGCTGTACCGTTGGTGAATCTTACAACGGATAGTGATCTTAATAAACTGGTTACGGATGTGGATGCAAGTCTTACAGATGTAACATTAGTAAAGAGTACCATTGATGCCATCTGCGATGCTGATAATGCCGGTGTTATTCCTCCTGCTGCAGCAGCACCTTTTGAAGCAAGCACTATTAAGGATCGTTATAAACAATTAGCCGATCGTGTAAGAACTGCAGCAGTTGCAGATGTGGATGACAGAACAAGAGAGTTGCTTGCCTTTGTGCGGAATACAGGAGTACGATTTACTACACTTGTATTTGGTGGCAGCAGTTTAAATAAAGACTTATTGTCTTATGCAGGATCAACCTCCTTATGGCGTGGAGCAGTTGACAGCCTGATCAAAGTTGAAAAAAATGCAGATGTTATTTCACTCACAGGAAATAATGATGCTGCGGTTGATGCATTGTATGGTGGTAGTGCTGTTGTTACATTATGGTTGGGTGCTGCTGTTAGTACAATTGGTAATTTAGGCGGAAACCTGAAGAATTATGATGGTAATCCTCCCGGTCCTGCAATAACAGGTCTTGCTTTGTTTAACGCATTTGAAGCTGATATCGCTTCTTCATTAAATAAACTTTCATCTTTTGCTGATACCATTCTGGCGGCTTCAAACAGTTATCAAAAGGCAGCACAGGATGCGTTGTATGAACGCCATCCCATCATCAGCAATATTGTAAAAAATATTAAAAAACAGTTGGGCAAACTTCCCCCAAGTGGCGCCGTTGCAGGTGTATATGCACGGGTTGATAATACAAGAGGCGTTTGGAAAGCACCTGCTAATGAAAGTTTGAATTCTGTTTCTGGTCCATCTGTACTGATCAGTGCTGATGAACAATCGAATTTGAATGTGGATGCCGTTGCCGGCAAATCCATCAATGCTATTCGTGCTTTCACTGGTAAAGGAACATTGGTATGGGGTGCAAGAACACTCATGGGTAATGACAATGAATGGCGTTATGTGAGTGTACGTCGCTTCTTTAATATGGTGGAAGAAAGTTGCAAGAAATCAACAGAGCCATTTGTATTTGAACCCAATGATGCCAATACATGGGTGAAAGTGCAGGGCATGATTGAAAACTTCTTAACGGTGTTGTGGAGACAAGGTGCGTTACAGGGTGCAAAACCGGAGCATGCATTTTATGTTGCTGTTGGCTTAGGTAAAACAATGACAGCGCTGGATATTCTCGAAGGAAGAATGATTGTTGAAATAGGAATGGCAGTTGTTCGTCCGGCTGAATTTATTATCCTCCAGTTCTCACATAAAATGGCTGAGAGTTAACAGCAGAAGTTTAAGGTTTAAAGTTTCAGGTGAACATGCCTAAACATTTTAACCACTTAAACTAATCAGCGACTATTAAGCTATAACATCGAACGTTAAACATTCAACATCAAACTTTAAACTAAATTATTATGGCAACATATCCTCTTCCAAAATTTCATTTCCAGGTACAATGGGGTGGAGTAAGGATTGGTTTTACAGAAGTAACGGGTCTTGATATGCAGGTTGAAGCAATTGAATACCGTGAAGGCAGCAGTCCCGAGTATTCAAAGATCAAAATGCCCGGCATGCACAAATTCAGCAATATTACGTTGAAGCGTGGCACCATCCAGGGCGACAGTGATTTTTATAAATGGGTTAACACCATCAACCTTACGGTTTCTGAACGCAGGGATATCATCATCAGTTTATTGAACGAAACACATGCACCGGTTATGACATGGAAAGCAAAGAATGCATTTCCGGTTAAAGTGCAGGCCAGTGATTTAAAGAGCGATGGAAACGAAGTGGCCATCGAAACACTGGAACTGGCGCATGAAGGGTTGAATATCCTGAGCTAATGAAATGAATGATGAGTGATACTTCCGTCTGACGCCCTCGTCTGACGGATGATGTCTGATGGAGGATAACCCTTTTGCACTCATAAGACGGATTACATTAAAGAATAACAACCAGGAGATGAATGGTATCCTTCACCAACAGAAAAATTAACGAATAAAATAAACACAAAACTCCATGGCAACTGCACCCGGTGGATATTACCCTCCTGTTGGTTTTCATTTCAGAGTTGAGTTTGTTGGCATCGGAAATGATAACGATATCCGCTTTCAATCTGTAAGTGGATTAACAGTTGAGTACGATACAGAAAGTTTTAAAGAAGGCGGTGAAAATCGTTTTGAACATAAACTTCCTGTTCGCTCAAAATATTCCGATCTATCACTAAAAAGGGGCATGCTCACCGATTCCAAACTCATCAAATGGGTGCTGGGCATTTTGCACGACAGGGATTTTGTCAATAACAAACCTGCCATGATCAATGTGCAATTGCTTAATGAAAAACATGAAGCGATTAAGCATTGGGAAATTATTGATGCATGGCCCAAGAAATGGAGTGTAAGTGATCTCAATGCACAGGAAAATGGAATTGTGGTGGAAACCTTAGATCTGGCTTATAAATATTTCAATGTTAAATAAACTGTTATGCCAATTGAAATACGGGAGTTAGTGATCAAAGCAACGGTTAACCAGGACCAGAACAAAGCAGCATCGAATGCAAATGCTGGTGCTGAAGGAAATGAAGAAAAAGAAGCTGTGGTAAGAGAAGCGGTTGAAGAAGTATTACGCATTATCGAAAACAAAAAAGAACGTTGACATGCCCGACGGACAATTTGAAAAATTAAAAATATTCGCTTACAGCGATCCGGGTTGTGAAACCCAGGTGGGTGAACCATTTACAGTAATGATGAACCCGGAGAACTATACGCAGGAAATAAAAATGGAATTTGAAAACGGGCAGGGACAGGGAACCAGCGGCAGCCAGCCAAAGTTTAAATTAAAACCACCGGAAGAATTATCGTTTGAAATTTTGTTTGATAATACAGGTATCATTGATAAGAACCCACGCAGTGATATAGCAACCGACATTGAAAATTTTAAACAGTTTCTCATGGGGTACGAAGGTGATATTCATCAACCCAAGTTTTTCAAGTTTGTATGGGGCACTTCGCTCATGAAAGGTATTTGTGTGTTGCTCAATATTGCATACAAACTGTTTAATCCAAATGGTAAACCCATTCGTGCCATTTGCAAAGTATCTATCCGTGAGTTAAAAGAAGAAGAAAGAAGAGTTGCAGAGGAACGGAACAGCAGTCCTGATTTAACCCATTACCGAACAGTAAAACAAGGCGATACATTGCCGTTGATGTGTTACCGTATTTACGGGCATTCAAAATATTACTGGCAGGTAGCAAAAGAAAATAAGCTCAGCAATTTTAGGGAACTGCAACCAGGTGATGAAATATTTTTTCCGCCGTTTGAGAAAACCTTGAAGTAATTGAAATGTCAAATGAACGCACCATACCATCCGATCAGCCGAAAACCGTTGTAACATCAACGATCACATCGGGCGGTACAGCAATACCAAGTACGTATAATATTCTTTCGGTTATTGTAAACAAAGAAGTCAATCGTATTCCGTCTGCAACAATTGTAATATCAGATGGCGATCCGGCAGCACAAAGTTTTGAGATCAGTAATAAAACAGAGTTTGAGCCCGGAAAAGAAATCGAGATCCAGCTCGGATACAGAGGTAGTAATGAAATAGTGTTTAAAGGAATTGTTGTAAAGCATTCAATTAAAACGAGAAAAAAAAATTCCATACTCATTATTGAATGCAGGGACAAAGCAGCCAAGATGACAGCATCATGTAAGAGTAATTATTTTAAAGAGATCAAGGATAGTGATGTAATGGAGCAGCTCATTGACACATACGGATTAGAGAAAGATGTGGAAGCGACCAGCATTGAACATAAACAACTGGTACAATACAATTGCAGCGATTGGGATTTTGTATTGTGTCGTGCTGATGTAAACGGATTGCTCTGCATACCCAGTGATGGAAAGCTCACAATCAAAAAACCAGATTTCGGCGGAGCAACTGTACTCACTGTTCAATATGGTGCAACAGTACACGAACTGGATGCAGAAATAGATGCAAGGCTTCAGTACAAATCAGTGAAAGGAACCATGTGGAATTATACTGATCAGGAATTGCTGGCTGATGTAGAAGCAGAAGAGCCATCTGTACCAACTGCAGGAAATTTAGATGGGGCAACATTGGCAGATGTGTTGGGTGAAGAGGAATTTATGTTATACCACAGTGGAAAAATTGAAGAACCGGAATTGCAGCAATGGGTAAATGCAAAGATGATGAAGCACCGTTTAGCAAAGATCCGTGGACAAGTAAAGATTGATGGAACAGCGGCGATTGCACCCGGACAAATTATTGAACTGCAGGGTGTGGGCGAGCGGTTTGAAGGAAAATTATTTGTTACTGCTGTTCGTCAGCAATATGAAAATGGAAACTGGCAAACCAATATTCAGTTTGGCATCAACCCCGAATGGTTTGCTCAAACCTATGAAGTACAACAACCAATGGCAGGTGCATTGTTACCTGGTATTGAGGGTTTACAGATCGGCATCGTTACACAATTAGAAAACGACCCTGATGGTGAGGACAGAATTATGGTTCGTATTCCCGTGATTCATAAGGATGATGAAGGGGCATGGTGCAGGGTTAGTTCTTTGGATGCAGGAAAAGAGCGTGGAATGTTTTTTCGACCGGAGATCAATGATGAAGTGATTGTTGGATTCATCAACAATGATCCACGACATGGAGTAGTGCTGGGTATGCTCAACAGCAGCGCCTTGCCGGCACATCTTACTGCATCAGATGATAATCATGAAAAAGGATACCAGAGCAGGAGTAAAATGAAAATGATTTTTAATGATGATAAAAAAAGCATCAACATAGAAACACCGGGCGGGCATAAAGTAGTGATAGATGAAGACCAAAAAAGAATTCACCTGGAAGATATGAACGGAAATAAGATCACCATGAATGAAGATGGGATCACTATTGAAAGTATTAAAGAGATCAAGATGAAAGCAGCAACTGATATGAAGATGGAAGGAGGAAGTAATGTAAATCTCAAGGGAGGTTCACAAACAAAAGTAGAAGGAGGAAGTGGAGCAGAAATTTCAAGTGGAGGTACAACCACTGTAAAAGGAAGTATGGTGAATTTGAATTGAGCGGCCCCCCAACTCCCCCGAGGGGGGAGAGTATAGCAGCACGTGGCCAGCTTATTTGACAGCTACGATTAGTTACAGAGAGATTGAAATGTGTTGGTTAATGAACAAATGTTGAAATGGAAGAACTGAATATTTATTTATAATCAGAAGCACCGCTCCTTCTCCTTTGGGGAAGGAGAAGGAGGAAGGGGCTTTTTAAACCTTATCACATGCCACTTGCAGCAAGGGTTGGCGACATGCATACTTGTCCGATGCTGACAGGAACGGTACCACATGTAGGCGGACCGGTTTTACCGCCCGGTTGTCCAACTGTGATGATTGGTGGCCAACCCGCTGCAAGAGTAGGTGATATGCTTACCTGTACCGGCCCACCCGATACCATTGCAGCCGGATCAGCAACCGTAAAAATTGGAGGAATGCCCGCCGCAAGGATGGGCGATAGTACAGCACATGGCGGCGTAATTGTTGCCGGGTGCTCAACTGTAAATATTAATTAATGATGTATGGCATTTGATCAACAAAATAATTTTTTAGGAAGAGGATGGAGTTTTCCACCTGCTTTCAGCAAACAGTTGAAGGAAGTGCAGATGACTGAAAAAGTGGAGGACATTGAAAAAAGTTTGCAGATCCTTTTAACCACCAGCATTGGCGAACGTATTATGCAACCACGTTATGGTTGCAATATGGAAGACCTGTTGTTCGAAAGCCTGGATACAGCAACTAAAACAATCATCATTGATCGTATCAAAACAGCTATCCTGTTTTTTGAACCACGTATTGATGCAAAGAAAATTGGACTGAATACACAAAATGAACTCGAAGGTGAGATCATTGTGGAAATAGAATATGTAATTCCTTCTACCAATTCAAGATACAATTTCGTGTTCCCGTTCTACCGCAAAGAAGGAACAGAATTAGATCTCTTAACCGGCAATCATCCATTAGGAAATTGATATGGCAAAATGCAGCGATAAAAAAACTCCATTGCAAAGAAGCGGCACTGCACGCAGGGAGCGATTATTACCTGGCTTGCAAAAGGGTTATGTGCAGGTAGATGAAAAAACATTTGCAGAATGGATCGTGTTTGCAAAAGAGTTTGCTCAATACCTGCATTATTACGAGCTCAACAATGCAAAAAGCGGCGATTGGGCTTCGTTCTTCAGTAGTGATGTATCGGCTGTATTAGGAACAATTGCTATACAGGATGTAGATGCATATAAGCGAACTGTGAAGGAACGACTTGATTTTTTGAAAGACGATGATCATGTGGTGATGTTGCCTGCTGCAGAACAGAAGCTGAACGATCTGTTCAGTGCTGTGCTAAGTTTTTGTGAAGCATTGGATGAGTTCTATCGTTTGTTACCTGTTGATGTTGCATTAAAGGGAAGGATTGAAAATCTCATCAAAACAAATCTCTCGCCCGCCCTCAACAGGTTGCTGCGTTACTATAAAGCAGCAAAACATTTGGGTTATTTAAAAACAGGCAACTTCAGCAATTGGAAAGTGTTGGGTACTCCTGTAACCGATATTAAAACAATCGTTAACGGAACCGGCTTGAGTAAATTATGGTGGAGTCAGTTTCCTGCTGCAACTTCCTGGAAAGATTACTTCGACAATTTTGTACAAAAGGATGAAAGTATTTTCGGAAACCCTGCTTTAGATCTTTATTTTGATTCCTTATACTTTCCGAATCCAGATTATACGATTGTACAATGGCGGCAATACATGAAAATGAATCATGCTGCCAATCATAATTTATTTGCAGGGCTGTTCGATCAATTCCTGATGGCTTACAGCAAACTCGTTGCAGATGCAGAAAAAGAATTATTGATGAGTCTTGAAAGCCGGAGTACGCATCCGGCACATTATGCTTTGTTCCTGGCATTTTTACGGTTGTTCAAATTTGCACAAAACGATATCAACAGCATCACGAATCGTCATCTTGATTTTTATTATAAGGAAGTGTTGCAGTTAAAACAAAAAGCTGCACTACCTGACAGTGCTCATATTATTGCAGAACTGGCAAAGCCGGTGGATGGCCATATACTGGCAGATGATACCTTGTTCAAAGCGGGAAAAGACAGTGAAGGAAAAGAAGTGTTGTATGCATTAAAGAATGAAACAACTTTTAATAAGGCAGTTATCAAAAGTTTGCGTTCGGTTTATATTGGTGCAGCAGCAGACAGTCATGCGGTGAGTATAAATAATGAAGGAAGAATGTTTGCAGCACTAATGATCAATTCAGGCGATGGAGTAGAAGCTGAATTAACATCGGCCAATAAAGAATGGCATCCCATTGCTAATCGAATGTATTCCGAAGGTGATGTGATCGACATCAAAATGCCTGCTGCTGAAATTGGCTTTGCAGTTGCCAGTCATTATTTGTATTTGCAGGAGGGGCAAAGAAGAATTATGCTGCGGCTTGCTACGGATGATAATAACAAACTGAATGGAAAGGGAAATTTGTTTGCCTGTTATCTCACAACAGAAAAAGGCTGGCACAAAGCATCATCCTCCATTATTATTGAAGCAGGAAATTTCATGGATAACGGCACCGTATCATGTGCTGAATTTTCTTTTTCATTATCGGGTGATGAGCCGCCCATTACGAATTACAATGCGGAAATACACGGAGGAACACTCAATGTAAACGTACCGGTACTCAAGATCATATTACAGAATGATGAAGGCCAGGCATATGAATACAATACATTCAGGAATATCCGTGTCAATCAACTGGAAGTAGCGGTGGAAGTGGGTATGCAAACCACTTTATTTAATCAGCAGGGTGTAAAGCAATTGCTGGTAAGCACAGATGGCGGCCCTGTTGATACATCTAAACCATTTATGCCTTTTGGCGGACAACCACGCAGAGATGCAACATTGGTCATTGGTAATAAAGAAATATTCAGCAAGAAAAACACCCGCTTGAGTTTGAATATTGAGTGGGGAGGTATTACGGATTTTGTTCCGGGAAATATCGATTTTGATACTTCTGGTGATTATTATCCATATACAAAGTTTGATTTTTTACAAGGCGGGTTATGGAGTAATCAAAATAGTTCACTGAGTATATTTGAAAGTAATTCTTCACAAGCTCAATTGTTTGGTTCAACACCTCTTTCTGTACCGCATACTTCTGTTGTTTCGTATGATGAAGAATATTTGAATTATGCTGTTGATTCAGTAAGAGGTTTTATGCGTTTTGTTTTGGATGGCACTTTTGGTCATAAAGATTTTTTAAATGCCCAGTCAATCTATTTAATTAATAAAGCAAACAAGGTAGCTGATTCTGCAAATCCAAAACCCATAGAACCATATACTCCCATCATTCAATCTATTTATATCAGTTACACTTCTCATAGTGATGTAATGAATGTGAACAGTACCACTGAAAATTCTTTTAAACAAAAAGAGGTAAGCCTGTTTCATTTATATCCCTTTGGAGATGCTCAACAGCATAGTTATCTCAGCAAAAACTCTACGCATTATTTATTTCCGCAATTCAGGCATACTGATAAAGATGCAAAACAGGTTTTGCATGAAGGAGAGTTTTATATCGGGTTTGAAAATTTAGCGGCAAAACAATCGGTGAATGTATTATTCCAGGTGATGGATGGAACAGCCGACCCAACCATCAGCAAACCTGCCGATCATATTTTGTGGAGTTATCTCAGCAATAATCAATGGAAAGACTTTAAACAACAGGAAATCAGTGATGCCACCATGCAGTTGATTCAATCCGGCATCATCACTTTTATTATTCCCCCTGATGCAACAACCACAAACAGCATTTTGCCAACGGGCTATTTATGGATCAAAGCTTCGATAGCTGAAAAAACAGATGCTATCTGCAAATTGATTACTGTTGAAGCGCAGGCGGCAGTTGTTTCATTTAATGAGCATGACAATGCCGATGACTTTTTGAATACGGCCTTACCTGCTGCAACCATCAGCAAATTAAAACTACCCCAATCTGCCATTAAAAAAATCAAACAACCCTACTCTTCCTTTGGTGGCAGGGCCATGGAAAGCAGCGATGCCTTTTATGTACGTGTAAGTGAACGGCTCCGTCATAAAGCAAGAGCCATTACGATATGGGATTATGAACATTTAATACTGGAAGCATTTCCATTGATTCATAAAGTAAAATGTTTGAATCATACTAAAAGTGTAGATGCTGACTACAATGAAGTATTGCCCGGTCATGTAACCATCATCACCATCCCGGATCTGCAGCAACGAAATGACATTAATCCATTGAAGCCTTATACAAGTCAGGCAATGTTACAAGCCATTGATGCATACACACGCAAACGGATTTCCGGTCATGTACAACTGCATGTAGTGAATCCTGTTTTTGAAGAAGTGCAATTGAAGTTTAAACTAAAGCTGGCAAAAGGTTTTGATGATTTCACTATTTACTCTAATAAACTCAGGGAGGAAATCACTGGATTTCTTTCGCCATGGGCTTATGCAGATAATGCCGAGATCAACTTCGGCGGTAAAGTATATAAATCCGTCCTTATCAATTTTATTGAGGAGCGTTCTTATGTTGATTTTATAACCGATGTAGAAATGTGCCATTATGATGCTGATGCTGCAGTGGTTCAACTGGATAATGATGAAATCATTGCATCAACAGCTAAAAGTATTTTGGTTTCGGTACCTGCTTCCAAGCATGATATTACACCTGTTGAGGAAAACATAACAAAGCAGCAATACGAATGTGCAGCACTCAAACCAAAAGGGAAAAAGAAAAAGCCAAAAAAACAGGTAGTAGATTAATTATGCAGCAAAGCATTACCATACAAAAAAAGCCAATCCTCAGCGACAGCAATAATTATGAATTACTGCGCAAGAAGGGGCTGGATTATATTGAACAACTCGGCAGCAGTATCTGGACCGATTATAATATTCATGATCCCGGTATTACCATATTAGAATTGCTGAGCTATGCCATTACTGATCTTGGTTATCGCACATCCATCGACATTAAAGATTTATTGGCCGAACCGCAATCAAAAATTCCAAAAGAAGATCCAAAGCGCCAGGGTTTTTTTACTGCAAGAGAGATCTTAACAGTGAGCCCATGGACCAGTGCTGATTTCAGAAAGTTATTAATTGATATCAACGGAATAAAAAATGCCTGGCTCAAGTGCAAAGAATGTGCATGTAATGATCTGTTGATCTATGCCAACTGCGGCAAAAGTATTTTACAATATCAACCCACTGAACATCCTATCGTCATCAAAGGATTTTATGATGTATTGGTTGGATTTGAGAATGAAGAAGGCGCAGGTGATCTCAACAGTGGCAAAGTAAAATATAATTTCTCCTTTCCAACCGCAACGGGTTTTTCAACAGCCATGATTGAAATGCGGTTACCTTCCTGGCAACAGTTAGAAGATCAACTAACTGTTTATAAAAAATTCAGAAATCAAAAAAGTGAAATACAAACGGTAACCGTTCAGTTTATTTCCGGCAATAAAAATGATAACCTGGATATTCCTGTAACTGAACAGGCGAATGTATTACGCCGGCCTGTGTTTGCAACCATGAAAGTGGAATTTAAACCTGATAAAAGTCTGGCGGTTGTTGAAAGTTTGTTGTTTAAAGATATTGCCATGAGTGTTTGGTTCCGCAGCGACAGTGATCGCAAGGAGGTTCAGTTGAAAGATATCAAACAGGCAATTGAAGATGCATCTCTATCAGGCATCTTTGCGAAATATCTTTCATTGATTCATCGTGCAGATGAAGTAATGAAACTGACAAAAGATGAATTACACAGTCACCGCAACCTCAGCGAGGATTATTGCAGCATCAAAGGAATTGCGGTGGAAGATATAAGTGTTTGTGCCGATATGGAAGTAGAATCATCGGCAGATATTGAAGCCATTCTTGCTGAAGCTTACTATCGCATTGATCAGTATTTCAGCCCCGATATAAAATTTTATTCACTTAAAGAGCTGATGGATGCCGGTGTGCCGGTGGATGAAATATTTGATGGACCAAAATTGAACAATGGGTTCATCAATAATGAACAGCTTGCTTCAACCAATCTCAAACAATTTATTTATACTTCTGATATCATCAACCTGCTGATGGATATTCCGGGTGTGAAGAATATTAAAAACTTTGTGCTTACAAAGTTTGATGCTGATGGAAACTTAATTAAGAATGAGGAATGGGTGATGGAGATCAGCTATAATCATCAGCCGGGATTATACCTCGAAGCATTAAAAATATTAGTGTTTAAAAATGGCTTGCCCTTTCTCCCTGATAAACTGGAATTGAGCGATACACTGCAGGTGATCAAGGGCCAGCATGCACAACCAAAATATGCTGTACTGGAAAATGATTTAAAAGTGCCGCAGGGAAAATTCTATCAGCTCAATGATTATTACCCGGTGCAGTATTCTTTGCCACTCACTTATGGTGTTGGTTATGATGGATTGCCTTCAACAGCTTCTGTTCAGCGAAAAGCACAGGCTAAACAGTTAAAAGCATACCTGTTATTTTACGAGCAGCTTTTGGTTAATTATTTAGAACAACTTTCCAATGTAAAAGAGTTGTTTGCATTAGATACCTCTGTCAATAAAACTTATTTCAGCCGTTTGTTGCAGGAAGCAGATATGAAAGGAATGACTGATCTTAATAATGGGCTTGATTCAGCTTCTCTTTATGCATTGATTGAAACAGAAGATCTGTTTTTTGACCGCCGGAACCGTTTCCTCGATCACATGCTCTCAAGATTTGCAGAAAACTTTAATGAGTATGCCCTGATGTTATATGCATATAGCAGCAGTAAAGCCATTGCTGATGCCAGGCTCATCAAAGACAAGATCAACTTCCTCAAAGATTTTCCGTTCATGAGTGCCAACAGGGCAAAAGCCATCAACTATAAAGATCCTGCCCATGTTTGCAGCAGTGAAAATATAGCCGGTCTGCAATTACGGATTCAACGTTTGCTTGGCATGGATGCTTTTGGCGGCTTCTTTGAACTGTATGAAGAAAAAGATATAGATGGGGTTTTATTTGAACGGAGATGGAGATTAAAAGATGAAACTGACAAAATTCAACTCAGCAGCAGCACCAAGTATGCAGATGCTGATCTCGACATCAGTGAACAAAAAGCAAAAGCAGAAATAGCTGTAGTAAAAAAATACATTATTACTGAAGCACGCTATCAAATAAAGAAAGTAAAAAAATGGGTGCTGAATCTCACTGATGAAACAGGAGAGGTCATTGCTACCCGTAAGCAGGCATTCGCAACCAAAGCAGCAGCAGAAGCAGCAAGAGATGAGATCATAGCATTTGGGAAAAAATTAATCGCTGCAGACAAAGTATATGTCGTAGAGCATTTGTTATTACGTCCACGTAATGTTCCCTCACTTCCCAATTTTCCAATGGGTGACCCTTTGCTATCGATTTGCATACCCGATGATTGCAGTTTATGTGGCGATGAAGATCCTTATTCCTTCCGCTTAACGGTTGTATTAAGTGGAGAAACAGGGATTGCCAATAGTGGAATTGAATTCAGGCGGTTTGCAGAACAAACCATTCGCCTGGAAGTACCGGCGCATCTTGCTGTTAAGATCTGTTGGGTATCCAATGAACAGTTGGCAGAGTTTGAAAAACTGTATTGCGATTGGCTGGCAGAGTTGGCCAAGCCCGAACCAGATGCCTTGGCATTGCATACAAAATTAAAAGCGTTGTTACTGGTATTTGAACAATTGAAGAGTGTATATCCTGAAGCGAGATTGCATGATTGTATTGATGGTGATGACAGTAACAGAGTATTTCTAGATAATACGATTATTTAATCGAGGCTGTTTGAAAAGTATGGTTTATAACTTGCCAGGAAGACGATAGGCGATAGAATTTATTTGTTCACAGAATAATTTGGGCAAACATTTTTTTATTTCCGTCTTACCGCCTTCCCGGAATTAGACCTTCTTTCTCAGTTCTCACATAAAACCTTATCATATGCTTCCGGTACAAGTTGAGTTTCCGAAATTCGTTGCTGATCAGTTGCTCACATCAGAAGATCTGAACCAGTTGTTTGGGTATCTCGATGAGCAAAACCGAATGACCCGTACCAATCTTATTGGGATTGGTATTGTATGCGGACTGCATCTGCAGATCAACAATGCAAAGACACAGGTTACTATTACCAAAGGTTGTGGTGTAACATCCGAAGGATACCTCATCTCCGTTAACAGCAAAGCATACACCCAGTATAAAAAGTATAAGGTTGATACAGCCCGTGTATATGAAAAGTTTTACAAACTAGATGGAGGTGGTAATAAAATTGCTATGGACGTTTGGGAACTGAAGCAACCCGCTGTTGATCCTGACCTCGAAGATATTGATGCCGATTTCTTAAAAGATAAAGTGATCCTGTTGTTTGTTGAGTTAAAAGAAGAAGATAATAAAAACTGCGATCCAAATTCCTGCGATGATAAAGGAATTAATGTAACTGTTTCGTTTTTGCCAATGGCTGTTACTATTGAGGATGCTAAACTGCTGATGGGAACAACAGGTGGAAGTTTTGGTGTAAACACTTATACAACTTTACCTGAACTCAGGATGAAACGTTGGGATGTGCCCAACACTTCACCTGTTTACAGTCAGGATATTTTTGCAGCCTATCTTAAACTGCTGGATAAACCGTTTGTAGAGTTAGTTGAAACAACATTAAAAAATATCTATTCAGTTTTTGGGCCTGTGGTTGCAAATGAATATGCAAACAATCCATTTACCGGACTGTCTGCAAAGTTTGATTACCTGTATAATGGAAATATTAATCTCTCACAGGTTTTGCACCTGCAGTATTATTATGATCTGTTCAGCGATCTGTTGCTGGCTTACCAGGAATTCAGAAGAGCAGGCACCCATGTGTTGAGTACCTGTTGCCCGGATAGTGATTTATTTCCAAGACATTTATTATTAGGGGAAGCCATTCCATCTGTTACAAGCGGAATACTTCCGTACAGGCATTATTTTATTTATTCACCCTTGTTTGATCAACAGGGAATGGTGGGAGAATTAAAAAACCTGTTCAAACGGTTGGTGCTTTTGATCGATAAATTCTTTCTGCCAACTGTTTCAGGTAACAATAGCAAAGAAGATACTTCTTTGCGGATAACACCCAGTATGCTGTGGGATGTGCCTCTATCGCACAAAGCCATACCTTATTATTACTTAGTGAACAGTGGAACACAACCACTTTATTTAAGTTGGAATTACAGGAGAACCTTATTGAATGATGCCAAACGGAATCTTTCTTATCATGCCATTCAATACAATGCATCGGATGATTTTATCAAGTCACCATTGAACTATGATCTGGAGCCGTATAACTTTTTACGGATAGAAGGCATTGTTGGTAAATCTTATGTGCATGTACTGAAACAGGTAAAACAACAAATTCATAAAAACCGCTTACCGGTTGATATTATTGCCCTGAGCACAGATACCGGAACAGGCTTCAATACACAACTTAACTCCTTCAACAGGTTGGAAGGATCCAGAGATGCGTTGGAAATGCTTTGTCATTTCCAGGACCTGGAATCGATGTATGATAGTATGCGTCGTGAAATTTTATGCATGCTTTGTAAAGAGTTGAAATACTATTATGATTTTACATTTGGGTTGGTAAATGCTTTCTTACGTAAAATAACATTGGCAGGTGAAGTATCGCAGGTTGATTTATTTGATGTATGCAGTAAAGGATATATCATTAAGGATAGATCATTAGGGGTGATGATCGAATTTCTTCACCGCAAAGGGCTTACAGACGAAACACTCACCCTTGAAACTTTTTTTGAAGCCTTTGGTATAAACGTACAGGATGATGACAATGATGATATACCCGATAATCTAACCGGGCAGAAGTCAACGATTTATCTTGCTTTGCTCAACTTCTTTAAAATACCATTGGGGATCATTCGTCTTTCAACATTATTAACGGAAGATCTTGCAGAATTTGATGTGAAAGCCTATTGCAGCGCTACAGAAAAATTAGGTGAGTATGCAAAAAGCCTGAAAGCCATCTTTAGTATTTTCACCCGATCACAACAATCTAAAACAGCAGATGGTGCCAATGAAGTAAACCCTGATGCACAGCCCGGGGGAATAGCGGGTGATGCAGAAATGAACACGGGTACCAATAGAATCCTGGTTAACAACAGTAATACAAATTCATTAGCACGACTTGCCACAACCGGTAATGGTTTTGCAGTTATCCTCATCATGTTGTTGTTGATTGAAGACTTGATGGATCATTTAGATGTGCTGATCTATAACTGCAAATGCAGTGCTTTACTTTCTCTTAAGAAAGATTATATGCGTCGTTACCTGATGCTTACACGTCTTCGCCAATTTGGATATTTCACAAAACTACATCCCGGTATTCAGCACAAAGCAGGTGTGCCAATGGGCGGTACATTCATTATTGTTTATCATGCACGGAAAAGAAGAACAGGATCACAGATACTCAACCGGGGAACAGTGATCAATGAAATGGGCGGTTTGAGAAAT
>JAYUTS010000168.1:0-18034 GCA_043754995.1 Chitinophagaceae bacterium | reverse complement strand
GCCGAAGCACATGCCCCGTCATGCTGCTGATGGTTGTTTTACCATGCGTGCCTGCTACACATATATTCAAAGAACTTTGTGTTATGATCTGCAGTACATCACTTCTTTTTACAACACTATATCCGTTCTGCAGATAAAACTGGTAACCTTTATGTTCCTTTGGAATAGCCGGTGTATATACTACCAGTTGCACATCCTTCGGAATCATTTCTATTTCATCTTTATATTGAACCTCTATTCCTTCGCTTTCTAATTGTGTGGTTAACGGCGTTACTGTTTTATCGTAACCACTCACCTTTACTCCTTTTTCATTAAAGTATCTTGCTATTGCACTCATACCTATACCTCCCACTCCAATAAAATAAACAGCCTTTATATCGTTCAACTGGATCATTATCTTCTTTTTCTTCCGGTCTGACGCCCTCGTCTGACCGATTAATTTCTTTCTGTTCTTCCGTCAGGCGAGGGCGTCAGACGGAGTGCATTACATTCTTTAAAACCACTTCTGCAATAATCTTATCAGCATCTGCTCTTCCCAACTTTGAAATATTTTCTTTCAATTCATTTTGCTTTGCGTCATCTTTTGCCAGTGCAATGATGGTACTTACTAATTTTTCTTTTGCTTCACTATCCTTTACCATCAGCGCTGCATGTTTTACAACCAGGTGTTGTGCATTGGCTGTTTGATGATCTTCCGCTGCAAATGGAAATGGCACAAACACAGCAGGCTTCGCCACTAAACAGATCTCCGCAATAGCCATTGCCCCTGCTCTTGAAATCACCACATCGGCTGCTGAATAAGCATGTTCCATTTGTGTGATAAACTCATTCACCCACACATTGTATTTTCCTTCAGCTCTTGCTTTGCCTTTTGCTGCATACGGTTTACCTGTTTGCCAAATGACTTGAAGATTGTTTTTTTCAAACTCCTCCATTCCTGCATCAATTGCTTCATTGATGCTTTTGGCTCCCAAACTTCCACCAACCACCAACACTGTTTTCTTCGAGTCTTCAAATTCAAAATATTGTAAGGCCTCATGTTTTGTAATGGTAGAAAGTGAAATAGAAGACCGTACGGGGTTGCCGGTGATCATCAATTTCTCTTCGGGGAAGAATTTTTGCATTCCATCACTGGCCACAAAAACTTTTGTTGCGTTCTTCCCCAGCAGGATATTTGATTTCCCTGCAAACGAATTGCTTTCATGAATAAAGGTTGGTATGCCTTTACTCTGTGCAAATCGTAACACTGGAAAACTGGAATAGCCACCTACTCCAATTACTGCATCCGGTTTGAAATGTTTGATGATCGTCCGCACCTGCAAAAAGCTCCTTACAAGCTTAAACGGCAAACCAATATTTTTTATCAAAGAACTTCTGTTAAAACCTGTGATGTCTAATCCTTTTATTTCATATCCCGCCTGCGGCACTTTTTCCATTTCCATTTTGCCTTTTGCACCAATAAACAAGATCTCTGCATCGGGCCTTATCTTTTTAATGGCATTTGCAATGGCAATAGCCGGGAAAATATGTCCGCCTGTTCCTCCACCCGCCATAATGATCTTCACACTCATGCCAATACTTCTTTTGCTTTTTCTTTTGAACCTTCCAGGTCTTCCACATTTCTTGCAACACTTAAAATGATCCCGATAGATAAACAGGTGAATAAGAAACTACTGCCACCCATGCTCACCAATGGAAGTGTTACACCTGTTACAGGAAACAATCCCACATTCACAGCCATATTCGTCATGGCCTGGATCACCAATGTAAAACTCAGCGCCAATGCCAGGAATGCCCCGAATGCATAAGGACATTTTCTAAACAGTTGAATGCTCCTGAACAAAAACACTAAATAGATAAATACAATAAATGATGCACCAATCATTCCATATTCTTCAATGATGATTGCATAAATAAAATCGGAATATGGATGCGGTAAAAAATTCCGTTGCTGACTGTTGCCGGGTCCTAGTCCAAAAATGCCGCCTTTGGCTACAGCAATTTTTGCCTGCTGCACCTGGTAAGGCGATTCAGCATTTTTAGCATACATATAATCCTGCACACGCTTGATCCATGTTGGAACACGACCGGCTGAAAGCATGGCAGGTAATTCCTTTGTTTTTCCTTCTTCTTTATCATAGTACACTTTGGCCATGACCACCAGGAAAATGACAGGTATCATGGCAACGCCTACCACCAGCAGAATATGTTTTACACTAACACGACCAATGAACAACAGTAATAAACTTGTTGCTCCTGTTAATAATGCAGTTGAAAGATTGGCAGGCATGATCAATGCACAGATGATCACCACTGGTATCATCATTGGTACAAACCCTTTCCAGAAATCTTTGATCACATCCTGTTTTTTTGATAGCAATCTTGACAGGTACATAAACAAAGCAAGCTTGGCTATATCAGATGTTTGAACGGTAAGATTGATGATGGGCAATTTGATCCACCTGCTTCCATCGTTGATTTTTGTACCAAAGAATAAAGTGTAGATCAACAGTACAATGGAAATATAAAACATCACTTTCGCAACCCTTGAGTAGATTGTATAGTTTACCCTGTGTGCGAAATACACGATCAATATGCCCAATGTAATGAAGGCAATTTGTTTGAAGAGATAAATAAAGGTGTTGCCCTTGTATAATTTATAAGCTAATGAGTTGGTAGCGCTGTACACCACCAGCAAACTCACCAGCGACAATACAATTACAATGGCCCATATCACTTTATCGCCCTGTGTTTTTTCCTTTAACCCCAGTGGTGGAAACTTTGATGTTATGTTGTTGATATAACTCATTCTTTTTTTACTTTCTTCTTTCCGTCAGACGGAGTGAACTTATAGTTCTCTTACTGCTTTTTTAAACTGATCGCCCCTGTCTTCATAATTTTTAAACAGATCAAAACTTGCACAGGCAGGGCTTAACAAAACTGCATCGCCTTTTTCTGCAAAATGATAAGCTGCTTTCACTGCATCTTCTGCACTGGTTGTATTCACCAGTAACGAAACGAAATCTCCAAAAGCCTCATGAATTTTTCTGTTGTCCATTCCCAGGCAAACAATGGCTTTTACTTTTTCTGTCACCAATTCCTTCAGTACTTCATAATCATTTCCTTTGTCCACCCCACCTAGGATGAGAATCGTTGGTCTTGTCATGCTTTCCAATGCATACCAGGTAGAATTGATATTGGTGGCCTTGCTATCATTGATATATTCTACTCCTTTAACCATCGCCACCATTTCCATACGGTGCTCTAAGCTTTCAAAAGTGGTAACGGCCTCCCTGATTTTTTCTTTGCGGATTCCTAATGTTGCCGCTGCAATACCTGCTGCCATGGTGTTGTACTGGTTGTGCTTTCCTTTAATCTTAAAATCATCGACGCTCATGGTAACTTTATCATCGTTAACAGCAACTGTCATCTTGCCGTCTTTAATGAAAGCCCCTTTTTGTGGTTCCTGTTTCATGGTGAATGGTAATGGGTTTGAGTGGATAGTTAGTTTTTTGAGATATTTGGCTGTTATGGGATCATCCGGACAGTAAATGAAATAATCGTCTTTTGTTTGATTTTGTATGATCTTAAATTTTGCGTTGATATAATTTTCAAACTTGTATTCATACCTGTCTAAATGATCTTCTGTAATATTGGTGAGGATAGCAATCTCTGCACGGAAATCTTTGATATCATCTAATTGAAAACTGCTGATCTCTGCTATATAAATTTGTTTGGGGTCAAGCGCAACCTGTTTGGCAATGCTGATGCCGATGTTGCCAACCATTGCACAATCCAATCCTGCATGTTTGCAGATATGATAGGTTAAGGCCGTAGTAGTTGTTTTACCATTGCTTCCTGTAATACCAACAATTTTACTATTGCCTTTAAACCGCCATGCCAGTTCAATTTCACTGATCACCTGAATTCCTTTTTTGCGAATCTTTTTCATCATGTCACTTTTGTCGGGAATACCGGGGCTCTTTACAATTTCATCTGCACTCAATATTTTTTCTTCGGTGTGCATGCTTTCTTCAAACTCAATTCCAAATTCTTTCAACTCCTCCTTGTATATATTTTTAACCGGAGCTGCATCGCTCACAAATACATCATACCCTTGCTTTTTTGCAAGTATAGCAGCGCCTGTTCCGCTTTCGCCGCCTCCCAATATGTAGCATTTGTGTGCCATGTTTATTCAAGTTTCCAGTTGTCCGCTACTGGTTACCGGTAACTGGAAACCGGTAACATTTTCTTTTTTGGTTTTTGTTGAACTTTTTTTTATTCTTTTATAAAAAATAAAAAAAGGCTCTTCATAAGTATGGGTTAGTACTGGATTCAGAGGTGTTACATAGGTGGTTCTCTTCTGGTTTTACAAAGGATTGGTTGGGTTTGGATTTTTTATAACCTAGGTGGCTTTTCAATAACCTCTTTTAACGGATCTTAAGTGTTACAATCGCAAACACAACACAAAGGATGGTTACAATCCAAAAGCGTGTTACGATCTTACTCTCATGAAATCCGAGTTTTTGATAATGATGATGCAAAGGGCTCATTAAAAAAATCCTTCTGCCTTCACCATATTTTCTTCTGCTGTATTTAAAGTATCCAACCTGGAGAACCACACTCAGATTTTCTACCAGAAACACACCACAGAAAATGGGTATCAATAATTCTTTCCTTACTAAAAATGCCAATGATGCAATGACTCCTCCCAGCATTAAACTTCCGGTATCGCCCATGAATACCTGCGCCGGGAATGAGTTGTACCACAAAAAACCGATACATGCTCCTACCATGGCGGCAATAAAAATGGACAACTCGCCAATGCCGGGTATATATAAAATGTTGAGATAATCGGCCAAACGCATATTACCGCTTGCATAAGCAAAAATGGCCAGGCAAATACCAATAACTGCTGAAACTCCGGTTGCCAAACCATCAATACCATCGGTAATGTTTGCACCATTTGAAACGGCCGTTACAATAAACACTACAATCAACACATACAATATCCATGTAGCTCCACGGACAGCTTTAGGTAACAGTTTTGAATAATTAAATTCATGACTTTTTACAAACGGAATGGTGGTGATAATTTCATCTGCTTTGATCATGATCCTTTCTCTTCCATCAATTTTTGGTCTTTTTGTTTCAGCACCTGCAGGCAACTCTGTACCTGTAAACTCACGGTAGGCACTAACCGAATCATTAAACATCAGCGTTGTTGCAACTGCCACACCCAACACAACCTGGCCTAATATTTTAAACCAACCGGCTAATCCGTCTTTATCTCCTTTCTTATAAGCAACCCCCTGTTGCTGGGCCAAACGTTTTGCACGGAGTTTTAAATAATCATCAATAAACCCGATCATTCCCATCCATACAGTTGCAAATAACATGAGCATGATATATACCTTGCTTACATCAGCAAGCAGTAACGTAGGAACAATAATTGCAACGATGATGATCAATCCTCCCATAGTGGGTGTTCCCTTTTTTTGTTGCTCACCTGCCAGGCCAAGATCCCTTACCGTTTCACCCACTTGTCTTTTGTGGAGATAGTTGATTAGTTTTTTTCCGAACACTGTTGAGATGATCAATGATAACAGTACGGCTAACATTATGCGGCTGGTGATAAACTGAAACAGGTTGTCGCCCGGGAATTTGATCCCGATGCTGTTCAACCAATCGAATAAGTTCTTTAACATGTTTTCAGTTTTATCGTGAATGGTCAATGGTGAATGGTGAATGGTGAATAGTTACTCATCATTCATCACTACTTATTTATTTATCTAATAACTCAAACATTTCCTGTAATACATTCTTATCATCAAAAGGGAATTTTACACCTTTGATGTCCTGATATTTTTCATGACCCTTTCCGGCAACGAGAATAATATCTTCATGCTTTGCTAAACTCACCGCTGTTTTAATTGCTTCTCTTCTATCTGCTATAGAAATAAATTTTCTTTTAGCTGCTGAGCCCAATCCAAATTCCATATCGCCTAATATTTCCAATGGATCTTCCGTACGTGGATTATCGCTGGTGAAAATGACCCTGTCGCTTAACTCACATGCCACTTCGCCCATTACAGGACGTTTGGTTTTATCCCGATCTCCACCACAACCAACAACAGTAATCACTTGTTCATGTCCACGTTTTAATTTTTTAATGGTTGCCAATACATTTTCCAAAGCATCGGGTGTGTGTGCATAATCAACAATGCCAAGAATGAGTGCTTTAGGTGAGATGAGATAATCAAACCTTCCTTCTGCACCTGTTACACTGCTCAACATCTGTAACACTTTATGTTTATCCTCGCCTAATGTAACAGCCGCAGCAAATACAGCCATTAAATTGTATGCATTAAACTCACCAATCAAACGGAAATGCACTTCTTCATTATTCACCATCATTTGCAACCCTGTGAGATTATTTTCCAGGATCTTTCCTTTGAAGTCGGCAATAGTTTTCAACCCGTAGTATAATTTCTTTGCCTTCGTGTTCTGTAACATCACTTCACCACGCTTATCATCTTTGTTACTGATGGCAAATGCAGTTGACCCAAGAACATCAAAAAAACTTTTCTTCACTTTAATGTATTCATCAAATGTTTTGTGATAATCTAAATGGTCGTGTGTGATGTTGCTGAACAAACCTCCGGCAAACTGAAGACCAGTAATGCGGTGTTGATGAATAGCATGGCTGCTGCATTCCATAAACACATAGGTGCAACCTGCATCGTACATCTGTTTCAATAACTGATTGAGATTAATTACATCAGGTGTGGTATGAGTTGATGGAATTACTTTATCGCCGACATGATACTCCACTGTTGAAATTAATCCGCACCTGTAACCAAGCCCACTGAACACTTTATATAATAAGGTAGCAATCGTTGTTTTACCATTTGTTCCTGTAACCCCCACCACTTTCATTTGCTCACTTACATTTCCAAAGAAATGATTGGCCATAAAACCTGCAGCTTCCGCACTGTTGGCTACCTGCACATAATTAACATCTTCATTTATTTGCTCTGGGAGCTGTTCACATACAACAGCAATTGCACCGAGTTCAATTGCTTTGCTGATATACACATGCCCATCAGTTGAAACTCCTTTGATGGCAATAAAGCAGGCTCCGGGTTGAATGTAGCGTGAATCAATTTGCAGATCATTGATTTCAATGCCTGTTGATCCGTGAACACTGCGGATATGCACTTTATACAATATGTCTTTTAATAAAGCCATCAGTTTAGATACAAAACAATTTGTTGTCCTTTTGCAACAGGCGAACCTGCAACTACAGACTGATTATTAATTTTTCCTTTTCCACTCACCTGTACTTTCATACCGGCTGTTTCCAGAACATATAAAGCATCCTTTAATCCCATCCCTTTTACATCGGGCATCAATGCATCAGTTGTATTGAAAGTTTGTGATTGAACAGTATTATTTTTTAAGAACGATTTTCTCCAGTTACCTACCAGTTGATCAGTGTAGCTGAAACCAAATTGTGTGGAGATGATCTGAACTTCTTTTTTCATTCCATTAAACGTGTACATCATTGAATCAACAGGCGACTGCAGTTGATATGGCAATTGCTGCTCCCGGCTGTACTTATAAAGATGATCAGCAATTTCTCTGAAAACGGGAGCTGCCACAGTTCCACCATAGTAGTTAGCAGCATATTGTTTATTTTTTACAACAACAATGATTGAATACTTTGGCGCTTCTGCCGGAAAATATCCGGCAAAGGCTGATTGATGTACACCATCACGGTATTTGTATTTACCATCATTTACTTTCGCTGTTCCCGTTTTACCACTTGCTTTATATAGTGCAGTTGCAAAGGCATTCTTACCAGTTCCTTCGGTACACACTGCTGCCAGGCATTCCTGTAACTGTTTGATGGTTGCTTCACTTGCAATAGCGTCATTCAACACAATAGGATCATTCTTTTTGATAATGGTGCCATAGCTTCTGATCTCATTCACCAGGTAAGGCTTCATTAATTTTCCATTATTGGCAACAGCATTATAAACCATTAATAATTGCAGAGGTGATAACATGATCTCGTATCCAAAACCCCATGAAGCCAATGTTTGCGGATGCCAGTACTTTGCTTTGTTGGGATTTTTAACCATTGGCTTAAATTCTTCATTCAACTCAATTCCTGTTTTAGTGGTGAGGTGAAGATTGCTGAGATGCTTATAATATTTTTTAGGATCGGGTGTATAATATTGGTAAGCCAGTTTGCTCATAGCAACATTGGAGCTTTGCGTAAATGCATTCTTAATGGTTGTTACTTCGGGGCCATGATGATCATCAACAATCGTTCTGCCATTCAACGTCCAGCGGCCACCGTTGATAATAATGTTATCGTTGATGGTAACATGTTTATCTTCTAATGCAGCGAGGAGTGTTACCAATTTGATTGTTGAGCCCGGTTCAGAAGTACGAAGTGCATAATTATCTGTTTCAAAATAAGTACCGTTAGGTGTGCGACCCAGGTTTGCAATGGCTTTGATCTTTCCTGTTGCAACTTCCATTACAATACAGGTTCCCTCCAATGCCTCATTGGTGATCATGGTGCGCATCAATGCTCTTTCTGCAATATCCTGTATGTTAACATCGATGGTTGTATATACATCATTACCGTTTTCCGGTTCCACTTCAAATCCTTCAACCGGCATCATTACACCGCCAGCAACAAAACGAACAAGTCGTTTACCGGTAGTGCCACGCAAAACGCTGTCGAACGAACGCTCAAGTCCAACCAGTTTTGAATTTTCCCTGTACAATCCAATTGTTCTGAAACCAAGTTCACCAAAGGGGTTCAGGCGTTTTGTCTTTACTTCAGCAATAAACCCGCTTTTATTTTTTCCTAAACGAACCAGTGGAAATTCCCGGAGTTGTTTGTATTCTTCAAACGAAACTTTTTTTCGTAAAGGATAATAACGGTCTTTGTTTTTATAGGCCAGTTGTAATTCTTTCTTATAGGTTGCAGCAGTTTTATCTTTAAATAATCCTGCTAATGAAATGGAGAGGGAATCAATATTGTTGAAAAAGCTTTCCCCTTTTTTTTGACGTAGTCCTTCTGCAGCAAAATCAACATACATATCAAATTGCGGTAAAGAGGTACTTAACATACTACCATCTTCACTGTAAATTGTACCACGCTCAGCATCGAGATCAAGAATTTTTGTATGCATACTGTCGCCCATACTTTTCCAGTAGCTGCCTTCAAAGTGCTGCGTATAAAATGCTTTACCCAAAATGAGTACACCAAACAACACCAGGCCGAGGAAAGCCAGATACACCCGCCACAATATGTCGTTTTTAACTTCCATTAATTTTCTTTCAGTTTTATGCTGTCGGTTAACAGAATGGGTTGCTGAATATTTTCTTTCAGCCCAATTTGTTCTACAGTCTTAGCTACTTCACTCAACCTGTTTTGAAACATCAGTTTACCATTGAGTGTTTTATATTCATACTCCTGCTCTTTTAACTGCTTAGTTGTTTTGTTGATATTACGGATGGTATTGTCGGCGTAATGGCCATTGGCGATGTAGAATACCGCCAGTAAGGAAAGAAAGAGAAAGTATGGAACGTTTTTTACGATCCACTGGTAATTCAACCATTTTTTAAAGTCAATCTTCGGCTCTTTAACTGCCATTGGTTTGTTTGTAGTTTCCTGGTTTTCTGTTTTTGGTTTATGTCAGTTTTACAAAGGGTTTATATTTTTTCGGCTATCCGAAGCCGTGCACTTCTTGATCTCGGGTTTTGTTTTTGTTCTTCAGGTGATGGTTCAATAGGTTTCCTGGTGATGATGTTAAACACTTTTTCTTTTTCCGCTCTATCAAATGGGTTATAAGCCTCCTCTTCAAAACTTCCTTGTTTAAAAAAGTTTTTCACCAACCTGTCTTCTAATGAATGAAATGAAATTATCACTACACGGGCATTGGGTTTCAGGATACCGGGCAATTGCTCTAATAACTCTTTGAGCGCATTCAATTCTTCATTTACTTCAATCCGCAACGCCTGGAACACCTGGGCAAAATATTTATTGGGATTCCCTTTCACTACCGATTGCAAGGCCTGTTTTAATTGTTCAATGGTTTGAAACGAGTTGGTACTTCGTTGCTGAACAATTGTTGTTGCCAATGTTTTTGCGTTGGTTACTTCTCCATACTGCTCAAACATTTTATGAAGCTGCAGTTGCGTATAGGTTTGCAGAACAGAAGAAGCAGTAACCTGTTGCGATGGATCCATCCGCATATCAAGAGGACCATCAAACCTTGTTGAAAAACCTCTTGTTGCTTCATTGAACTGGTGACTGGATACTCCAAGATCTGCAAGCACGCCATCTACTTTTTCAAAACGATTCAATTTTAAAAAGCGGCTGATGTGTTTGAAATTGTGCGGAACAAAAACAAGGCGTTCATCATCCGGTAAATTCCTTTTGGCATCAGGATCCTGATCAAAAGCAATCAATCGTCCATCTTTATTCAATCGTTTCAATATTTCCCTGCTATGACCACCACCACCGAATGTGCAATCAACATAAACTCCATGCGGCTGAATATATAAAGCATCAATTGCTTCGGTAAGCAAAACAGGAATATGATAAACATCCTGTTGCTGACTGATCAATTTCTCTTCAGCAGGTTGTATTTTTTTTTGCTTCGCCATATTCCTTACACCGTTGGAGGCTTCACCATCACCTCATTGGCCAGGTTGCTGAAATCGTTGGCTGAAAGGGCTTCAAAGAACTGTTTGTACTTAGTACTATCCCAAACTTCAATTTTGTTTCCTTTGGCAAACAACACCACATCTTTATCCAATCCTGCAAACTCTTTGAGCTGGGCAGGTACCAATAATCGTCCGGCCGAATCCAGTTCGATCGTGGTAGCTCCATTCAAAAAGTAGCGTTGAAACTGTCTTACCTTTGGATCAAAATCGTTTAACTGACTGATTTGAGTAAAAATGGGTTCCCAATGTTTGGTATGGTATAAAGCGAGACATGAGTCCAGTCCACGGCTGATCACAAACTGGCTGTTCCAATCTTCCGGCAGTTGCTTTTTAAAGCCAGCCGGTAGTAAGAAGCGCCCTTTTGCGTCCAACGTAACCTCATATTCTCCCAGAAAACCAATCATTTAAGTGATTTTGTTATTAAACTTACACAATTATACACAAAATAACACTTTTTCCCACTTTGAAATCAAAAGCAGTAAGTTTTATTTTTTCCACAAGCTGAGAGCCTTACTGGCAGAGAGGTTTAGGTTGATTTATACCTTTTTTGAATATGTTCTATGTGAATTGCAGTGAATTACCTGTGGACAACCCTAAATTCAATGTGCATTAAACCAAAATCATGGCTATAGGTTATTCAGGAACTCCATTGATTAAGAAACTTGGTATCAGGGATGATATGAAATTATTGATTCTCCATCCTCCGGATGGGATCAACGCTTATTGGAAATTGATTGGCGCAGATTGCTCAACACAAATATGTAAACCAAATGAAGACCCGGACTTCATTCATTTATTTGCAACATCACAAAAAGAATTTCATTTGCTTTATGAAAAAATTAAACTGCGTTTAAGAGGCAACGTAAGTGTGTGGGTGAGCTGGTATAAAAAAAGTGCCGGCATACCAACTGATTTAACAGAAGACCGCATCAGAGAATTTGCATTGAAGAATAATCTTGTTGATATAAAAGTGTGTGCAGTAACTGAAATATGGAGCGGATTGAAATTGGTAATACCAAAAGCAAAACGATGATCATTTTTTTAAAGGAAAGTCAATTGTAAAGGTGCTGCCTTTGCCGGGAACACTATCGACTTTTACTTTTCCATCATGTGCTTCAGTCATTGTTTTTACATAACTCAAGCCAAGACCAAAGCCTTTTACATTATGTACATTACCTGTATGTGCCCGATAAAATTTTTCAAATACTCTTGCTAATGTTTCCTTATTCATTCCAATGCCATGATCTTCTACCTGTATGCGGACATGCTTACCAATTGTTTTTGTACTGATTTTTACCTGAAAAGAATCATCTTTTGAATATTTCAATGCATTATCCACTAAATTGTTGATGATATTAGTAAGATGTACTTCATCAGCTTCCACCAGATCATTGGCTGCATTGAGTTGCACCTCTACCTTTCCCTGTTTTTCTTCGATCTGCAATTGCAGGTTATTCAACACATTTTTAATAATATCACGTACATAAATATCTTTTTTGTTCAATTGCACTTCCTGTTTATCCATTTGAGCAGCCTGCAGAATAGACTCTACATGTTTGTTCATCCGTTTGTTTTCAACCCTGATCATGCCTGTAAAATATTCCCTTTTTTCAGGGTTGCTTAAAACCTTCTCATTCTTTAATGCATCAACGGCCAATGAGATGGTGGCTAAGGGAGTTTTTAGTTCATGCGTCATATTGTTGATGAAGTCGTTCTTCATATCTGCCAGTTTTTTCTGGCGCAACAATGTTCTGATCGTCAGGAAAAATGCAGTGATGATGATTAACGTAAAAAAGATAGCTCCCCCGATCATCCATCCTAATGATTGTAAAATGTATGATTCATAATTGGGCACTACAACAACCAATACTTCATCCGGCGCCAAACTCTCCAGCAAACTTCCGCCGGCCGGAATCAGCGGATAGAACGCCCGTTTATTGTGCACTGTATCGGATGCCATATCAATAAACCTGGGCGATTTTAATTCATAATGCCCAAAAACATTGTCACTGGCTACAGCAAATTCAAATTTTGTATCGTTCAGGTTTTGCCGTAAAAAAGCTTTCTGCAATTTTTCTTTTATCTCATAAATAGTAAAACGGTTGGTAACTGAAAACTGTTTATAAATATCATATGCCTCACCTGGAAATTTCATACCCGGCAATTGCCCGGGAATATTAAACGTTATGCTGCGTTGTGCCACCAGTTCTTCGCCCACCTGTTGAATAGCAGTAGAAATGTTTTCCTCCAGTTGCTCTTCCCTGAACAATGCCAGCGTTCGTATCCACGATACCTGGATATAAATAATACCAAGCAGGGATAGTGTAATCAGCCCAATAATAACAGGAAATGTTTTTTTCATCAATTTCAGCTTTCTTTTTCAGCAGGCTTTTATAACCTGCCTGCAAAAATACCCGTGAAAGTAAAAGGAAAAAACCGGAAAAATGACCCCGTACAGCTTTTAACTTCCTTTTGACATCCAAACAATGAAAAAGATTCACTAAAAAATTAGAAAATTACTGTGTAAATTAAATCTATGATTGAACCGCTGACTGGTGTTTTACTGATATCTGATCCTTTTTTAAAAGATCCCAACTTTCAACGAACAGTTGTGCTTTTGTGTGAGCATAAGGAAGAAGGAAGTTTTGGATTGGTATTAAACCGTACTGTTAAGCAAACACTTGATCAACTGATTACCGAACTGGAGGGTTATGCAATACCTGTTTATTACGGCGGCCCGGTGCAAATGGATACACTGCATTTTATACATCAACTTCCTGATGAAATTCCCGGTGGACAGGAAATTACCAAAGACATTTATTGGGGTGGTGATTTTGAACTGGTGATGACATTACTCAAAAAAGATGCACTTGATTTATCTAAGATTCGTTTCTACCTGGGATACAGCGGATGGAGCGGCGGACAATTAACTGATGAGGTAAAAGAAAAAAGCTGGCTTACGGTAACTGCTACCCGAAACCTGGTTTTTAATGAACAGACAGATACTATCTGGAAAGAAGCAGTAAAATCAATGGGTGGTGAATACAAACAACTCATCAATTATCCCATTGATCCGCAATTAAACTAAAGCTGCTGCTTTATACCGGAAGAATTTGGACTGATTTATAAACCCACCTATTGGGTATTACTTCACTCTTGAAAAGCTGAGGCTTTTTACCATCCAGTTGGGTAAAGGTTTTTCGGGCTTACGGTTTTTTAAATTTAAATACCACCCTATTTTTTTGAAGATGGGAACCCGGTGTGTTTCTACATATTCAATCAATGTGCCATCGGGGTCTTCATTATATGAAAAATGACCTGCGGCTTCTCCCATATCAAAACTGTTGGCACTGTCAACCGTAAATGGAAATCCATTTTCATTACAGATACGTTCATGCTCTTCGTAACCATTAATATCAAAGCACACATGAATGAATCCCTGATCGCCCCAGTAACGGTTTTCAAAAATCTTCTTCGGTGTTCTGGTTGTTACTTCAATTAACTCAATATATGTTGGGCCCAACAGTTTTGAAAAAGCTCCTTCCTGTTTTCTTGTATGCCCCAGCATTACACGTTTGAAATGATGCTGACCGCCGGGTATTTTATTGAACTCTTCGTATTGACCTTCACTCAAAAACAATTGTTTATCGTAACCCAATACTTTTTCATAAAACGGGATCGCTTTTTCAAGCGATGATACACCAATGGTAACGCCACAAACGGCACCGGTTAAACGACCGGTATCTGCAAACCAGTAATCATCTTCCATTACTTCAAAAATATTTCCATAAGGATCTTTCATAAAGAAAGATTCGATGCCTCCGGGATTCTTAACAGGTTCAGACAAAAGGTTGACCCCTTCTTTTTTATACAACTCATAAGTTGCTGCTACGTGTTTGCTTTTGATCTTTACGATAAATGTTCCAAGATCGCCCAATTGAATTTCGAATGTGGCGGGTTGTGATATACGGCTGGTATATTGCCATATTTCAAAACCACCACCGCTCTGCATGTTCAATGCAAGAATAGCATAACGTTCATGTCCTTCGCCTCCTGTATAGCGTTTCATCAGTTCGGCTCTTGCAGCATCTTTAAAAACCACTACATCTGTTCCGAATATTTTACTGTACCATTTAAATGCCTGGTCAGCGTTTGTTACTCCTATTCCAACCTGTTGAATGCCGCTGATAATTCGTTTCATATTTTCCAATTTCGAGTGCGTGAAGATAAGAAACAAGCAGAAAAAAACCGCAGCGTTTTGCTGCGGTTGGCAATTGATGTATTTAAAAAAAAACCTGCAAAATTCTATTTCTTTTTTTTTGTTGCTGATTTGATGCTGATGGGCCCCACCCGCCAAAGATCAATGGAAACTTTTTTTAAGTCACATTCAATCATACTGCCTTTGGCAAGTTTTAATTCATCTGCAATTACTTTTGAAACGATGGCTTTCAGTTTTGCAGCTTTTTCAGCTCCGGGCATTTGATGTTGTTCTGTTGCTTTTTTGGAAGATGCTATTTCCAGTTGAAGCAGATAAAAATCTGTTTGAGCTGCATACGTCTCCAATGCAAGCACTGTTGCAGAAACACTTGATTTGTTTGGAGCCATTTGTACCATAAAAAAATATTAGTTAAAGATAATTGACAGTTACTGCATTTTTGCATTTTACCTCACCCCATCCCCTCTCCAAATGGAGAGGGGTAATACCTTCTAAAATATTTTATCTTTTTTTACCTGCTTTCTTTTTCTTTGGTGCCGTTGCTATACCTGTTTTAACGTACAGATCTGCTGTGATCTTTCCTCCACTCAGTTTAATATTTCTTGCTGCAACATTTGTAGGCAAACTACCATAGGATTTAGAGTTGGGCTTTGATGTATTGCTGAAGGTTCTTTTGTACAAACTGCCCGGCCACACATCAGAAGTATCGCCTTGATTAGTTCCTGCTTCAAGGTGTTTTTTATTATCTGCCTGTACCAACGCCACTTTATAATGCATTTCGTTGGCATTGCTGCTCATGGCATCATCAATATGATAAATGAGTAATCCTTCGCCGGGAAGATATTTGTCGTAATTCTTTTTCATGCGATGTTCTAATAAAAAATATTCATTACCCGGACCACCATCTTTCCATAAACGATAAACTGTTTTTGCATTTTTTACATCATCAATGTTTACTGCTTTTTTATTACTGCTGAGATTGATGGTGCTTACCCAATTCTGATCCGCTTTACACCATGCACAGGGATGAGCAGGTGTTAATCCGCCGTTGTTCCAACTACCACCGGCCATTAAACACCAGTCGCCAATACCTTCACTGGTATAATCATCATCATACAGGTCAGGGAATCCAAATAACAAATGCCCCAGCTCATGTGCACATACGCCGAGCTTACAATCTTCGGGTACGGTTAAGTACGCATATAAATGTGTACCATCTGCATTGTAAACAGAAGGGAATACCCATTTGTGACTCCAGATATCATAATTATTTCCGGTTTCTTCTGCACCACGGCCGGCATGAATCACCACAAACGCATCAACATATCCGTCATTGTCATTATCATACTGAGAAAAGTTGACAAATGCATTAGCCGCTTTGGCTGCATCCAGGCACATTGTTCTTGCGTTGGGTAATCCATTATCTGTTCCTGCCCCATTACCTGCATAGGTTTTTAAGGTGCGGGGCATGCGATACGGCCCAACTACTTCACCTGCAATATTCACCATTCCATTAGTGACTTCTTTATAATATTCTTTTACACTACCCGTTGGTATAATTCCTTCAGAAAAAAATAAATCCTGGAAATGCTTTTTTGATTTCGTAAATACCTTATCAGAAAAGTCCACAAGTACAACGATCACCCGCAAGGTTCCTTGTGGTGGTGTTTTGGCTGCCGATAAACTTCTAACTCTGGCTGCTGATGTACCTAATGGAAACACATTGCCGGGCTGCAACATGCCATCATTCATGCCCAATCGTGTTTTGCCTTCGGGTTTGAGTAAATTCCCCAAAGCAAATGAGCCCAATTCTTTCTTGAGTTTTTTAAATTCCTTTTTGAGTTTTTCTTTCAAATCGGGATGTGGAGCAATCATGCAACGTTCGCCATCATTGCTGGCGGCGGCTTTTTGCATGATCTGCAGATAACTCTGCAAGAGCGGAGAAATAGCTTTTGATTTCATGTTGATAAAGTTTGAGGGAATAAATTACTTCATCATTCAATAAAATGCAATACCATTTTTAGGGGGGCCTCTCCGCTCTTATCTGCACTATCACCTCACCTCTCTTATCTCCTCTCCATGTGGAGAGGAGACGGTGCTGCATTGCTTACTTAAGCATTTATAACTACCATATCATCGTATAATCTCTAATCATCAAATCTCAAAATTTAAATTATTCATTTCACTATTAGAAAAGCGAGGGCTGTGGGTTGATGGCCCCTCCTTGGGATTAATAAAACAGACCAAAGCGTCTGTTGGGGTTTGGGGAGGCCAAAAAAAAGTCCCGCTAAATAATTAGCAGGACGACTTTCATTTATTTATTTTAAGATTTTTAAACAGCTTCGCTTCCTTCTACCAACACCGTTACTTTATTGTTCAGTACTTCTACAAAACCTCCCTGAATCTTATACAGTTCGTTGCGGTTTTTTTCAACCAGTATTTTTAATTGTCCGGCTTTGAGAGCACTTACTAATGGAGCATGGTTATCCAATACTTCAAAGCTACCGGCAATACCGGGCAACTGTACACCAATTACCTCGCCGCTGTATGTTTTTCCGAGTGGAGTTAAAATTTCTAAATTCATGATGCCAGCCTCCCTAAATCCCTCCAAAGGAGGGACTTGCCACTCACAGCCCGGAGGATGTAAGAGGTTTATTTTTATTTATGAGTTATTAATGATGCAAGTACTGAACCCCGAAGTGTCGAGACGCTTTGGTCTCGATGCCGAATGTAAACTTCGGCATGCGACGCAACCAAAGAAACATAGCAGTACTTCAGCCGGCTACATAAAACTTATCATCACCTGTTAATTAAAGAACTGTTCTATTTACTTTGAGTGTTGCCTTTCCAAGTCCTCCCTTCCGGGGAGGATTTAGGTGGGGCTTCTTAACCTTTCGCTGCTGCCATTAATTTCTTACCTTTTTCAATTGCATCTTCAATAGTACCAACCAGGTTGAAGGATGCTTCAGGATACTCATCCACTTCCCCATCCATGATCATATTGAATCCACGAATCGTGTCTTCAATACTTACAAACACACCTTTTAAACCGGTAAACGCTTC
>JAYUTS010000167.1:0-18039 GCA_043754995.1 Chitinophagaceae bacterium | reverse complement strand
TTGAAAGAGCAGTTGAAGAAAACGTTCGGTATTAAACAATACAATAAAGAAAAAGATGCTGAGTATTTGTTTGCACAGCAATGCATAGAAATGGGAATGAGAAGCCGGCAAAAAAACAATTGATTATTACGCACATCAATTGATTGTTGAAACAGAACAGTATTATCAAAGAATTTTAAGCTAAGAGATTAAAGGAGAAAAAGAGAAGATGCTGCCTGATGACTGCTTACCCGCAGGGTGATTGAACATGGGATATAGTTCGTTGCATATGTTGTGCAGTCATTTGCCAAATAGCAGATGAACAGACAACAGCTTTTCTTGTCTCTTTTTCTCCTTTGATCTCTTAGCCCTCTCTTAAAAATCGCAACCAATAGGCGCACCCGGTGGTGCTTCTTTATGCAAGGTTGGTTTAGCGTCTTTCGGATTTTTCATCCGTTCAACAGCCAATTGCAGGTGACCGGTATAGATTGCTGAAGTACTTGTTTTCATTTGCAGCTCTGCATATTTTTTTAGATCATTCAATTCTTTTTGCAACACGCCTCTTACAACAAATGAATTGTTCTCATCTGCAGATGCTCCCAGCAGGTAGGTTAACAATACTTGTTCTGTTTGTTGCTGGATCAATCCCTCCATACCTGTTCTTCTTGCAGCTTTCCATGTTTTATCAATCAATGTCTGGATCATTTCATTTAATCCCAAACCACCATTGGTTTCAAATTGCAGCAAACGGTTTAAACGTTCACTGGTAAAAAGAAAAGAAAAGGGAAGATCGGCTGCTGTTTCTGCGGGTGACAATTGATCAAACGACAAACCGGTCCGCTTCCTGAATAACTCTCTTGAAAAAATATAACCGGATGGTCTTGGAGGAATGAGTGCGGCAATCCTGTCGGGTATCTGCAATACTTTGGGATCAATACAATCAATCACTGCATTTAATGCGGCACGTTGTTGTTCTTTGCTCAGCATTCTTGTAATCACCTGTCCATCACCTCTTACTGCATAAGAATAATACATCCCCCCAACTAATTTGGTAACGGCTTCAATCTGGTAACGATGATAAAAATAAACCGGTACCAATGCATCTTCCAGCATGGCCATCGGCATACCGGGACGAATATTTTTTTCACCAAACTGTTGTAATGCTTTGGCACGCACTTTCATGACTTCTTTCAATCCATCAACCACATTGTTTCCATTATCCCACAAATGCGCATCGGGATGTAAGCCACCCGGAGCTCTTGCATCACGATCGCTGATGAATTGTAATCCTCTTTTAATCCCATCGGCCATAATTGTATTTAATGCATTGGCTTCATTTACGTTTGATGGAAAATCCTGGTAGCCCCAGGTAACAGCCAGCTTATCCCAATCACCGATTTTATCATCATATACAGAAGAAAAATCCATTTGTCCGTTTGCATTGAGATGAACCAATGGATGCGGATAATCCATCACACTTGCACGGTTGTTGACACTGCTTGCATAGTTATGCATGAGCCCGATGGTGTGTCCTACTTCATGTGCAGAGAGTTGACGTAATCTTGCCAATGCTGCTTTCAACATCTGATCGTTTGCAGGGATACCTGTTTCATAAGGTGATAATAAACCGGAGAAGATGAGATAATCCTGGCGCACACGAAGTGATCCAAGTGATACCTGTCCTTTAATAATTTCTCCTGTACGTGGATCAACAACAGAAGCACCATAACTCCAGCCACGTGTTGAACGATGTACCCAGTTGATCATGTTGTAACGGATGTCCATAGGATCTGCACTATCGGGCAACACCCTTACCTGGAACGCATTTTTATAGCCTGCTGCATCAAATGCCTGGTTCCACCAAGCTGCACCATCTAACAATGCAGAACGAATAGGTTCAGGTGTTCCATTGTCTAAATAATAAATGATGGGCTTTACTGCTTCACTTACTGCTGCAGTTGGATCTTTCTTTTTAAGGCGATGGCGGATGACATAATATTTTTCAATTGGATCACTCACGGGTGATGCATAGTCGTAAAATGAAATAGGAATAAAACTGCTGCGTGGATCAAACACTCTTGGTTGATAATTATTATCGGGCAGTTGTACAAATGAATGATGAATACGTAATGTAATGGCTTCTGTTGATGGTGCCACGGGTTGTACAAAATTTCCCACCTCACCATCTGTATTAACATAAGTAACACTTACTTCTAATTCTGAATTGAGTGGAAAGTTTTTAGTGCGGGGCAGGTACATAGCGCTCCTGCTTTTATCTAATAAGTAATTCCCCTGCCGCATCCTGCGGATGGCATTACTCACTTTCATTGCATCACGCATTAAAAAATCAGTAGCATCCACCAGGTATTTTCCATTGCTTTCTGCTTCCAGTGTAAAACCCCAGATGGTTGATTGGGCAAAGGATTGTTCAACTGCTCTTTTTTCTGCGTTGTCGTTTGATAATGCACGGTAACTATAATTCGGTTGAACCAATAAAATCTTCCTGCCTACTTTGCTGAACTTCACCACACGATCATCGCCCAGCAAACCTCTGTCTAAACCAATATCATTGCTTCCCAAACCTGCAGGCAGTGAAACAACATATAAAATCTCTGTATCGAGTTTATTTACTTCCAGCCAAACCTTGCCGCTGTTTTCATCCCAGTAAAAATTGAAATAGCCTTCATACTTTTTCAGTCCGTTTGTTTTTTCTTCAATAGTTGGGAGCTTCTGCGCTGCTATCGATAAAGGAAGCAGCAACAATAAAAAGAAATATTTTCTCATATGCGTTGGTTGATGCATACAAGTTACGGGATGCGGTTGATTGAATGAACATGACTTTACTTTGCTAAATATTTTGGCAGTCAAAACAAAGTTTTATATTTGTGCAAACGGAATTGCAAAATGGAAATTAAAACAGATTTATTTCTTGGTGACAGCAAAAAGATGCTTAAAAGACTTCCTGACAATTCTGTTGACTTAATCATTACATCTCCTCCATACGCCGATCAGCGAAAAAGCACTTACGGCGGTGTTCATCCTGATAAATATGTTGAATGGTTTCTTCCAATAACAAAAGAACTTTTAAGAGTTTTGAAACCTACAGGCACTTTTATTTTAAATATTAAGGAAAAGGTGGTTGAAGGAGAACGGAGCATTTATGTAATGGAGTTAATACTTGAAATGCGTAAACAAGGCTGGCTTTGGACTGAAGAATTTATCTGGCATAAGAAAAATTGCTATCCCGGTAAATGGCCAAACCGTTTTCGGGATGCATGGGAAAGATTACTTCAATTCAATAAAGACAAAAAATTTACAATGTACCAGGATGAAGTAATGGTGCCTATGGGTGATTGGGCTAAATCAAGACTTAAAAACTTAAGTGAAACAGACAAAACCCGTGATAATTCAAAAGTTGGAAGCGGCTTTGGTAAAAATATTTCAAACTGGTTAACAAGAGACAAAGCATACCCTACAAATGTGTTGCATTTAGCTACCGAATGCAATAATAAAAATCATAGTGCTGCCTTTCCGGAAGAACTTCCTGAATGGTTCATGAAATTATTTACAAAAGAGAAAGATACGGTACTTGACCCTTTTATGGGATCGGGAACAACATTGCTGGTAGCGAACAGGATGAAACGTCATTCAATTGGGATTGAAATCATTCCTGAATATTATGAAATGGTGAAAGAACAAATAAATCCTGTTGAGTTATATTTATTAGAGCCGAAAGTAAAATATGAAAAAACTAAACCTAAAAGACGTTACGCAGTACGTTGAGCACAACATCGGAACGTTCCATCAAAAACGTATTCAAAGTCTGGACAAATTACAGTTGAAGAAAATATTAAAGCGAAAGAACCCGTATTTGTTCAAGGCAAAATTTATGCTCACTGCTGATCAAATCATCAGAGGGTTTGTAGATGCACATATTTCATCAAATGAAGAAACCATTTTCGGAGATTGGCTTGAAGGGCTGGCTAAATTTATATGCGATGTTATTTATTCTGACGAGATTGATTCAAAGGCAGCTTCAACTGGTATTGACCTTGACTTTGTCAGGGATGGTAAAAGGCATCTTGTTACGATTAAATCGGGTCCGAAATGGAGCAATAACAATCAGCTTAACCAGATGTATTCAAATTTTAAAGAAGCAAAAAGAAAAATTCTTACAAGCGGAAATAAGCTGGAAGTGATATTTATAAATGGTTGTTGTTATGGAAAAGATGACAGACCTCACAAATTCCCCCAAAAGGGACCCGACTATTTGAAGCTTTGTGGCCAACGCTTTTGGGAATTTATCTCCAATGACCCCGATCTTTTTACTGAGATTATAGAACCATTAGGCTATAAAGCCAAAGAAAAAAATGACGAATTTCTCCAATCCTACTCACAAATAATCAACAAATTCACAAAAGAATTTACAATTGATTTTTGTGATGATAACGGTTTAATCAATTGGGACAAATTAGTAAGATATAATTCTGCTGCCGGCAATAATAAACTACCATAGCTCTTTATTCAGCTTCGTATTTGCCCTGCGTTTTCCACCAACGCCAGCCAATAAAACCAATGATGAGTAACGGCGATGCCATGAGATAAATGATAGCGGAGTTTAATGCCTTGGCAGGTTTTTCACCCAGTTGAGAGGCTGTTTTACTGCAAATAGAACATTGTGCATCTGCATCCAGATTGATAAATAGAAATGCAACCAGCAATACCATCAACATCAGGCCCCACTTTTTCATACTTCGAACATTTGATGCAAAGTTAAGGCAAGAAAGAATTTAGTAAGCCGGGAAGACGAAAAGAAGTTGAAACATTCTTCTTTCGCCCTCCGGCAAACTGTGTTCTACCTTACACTACTCCTTTCTTTCTCCTGCCAATACTTGCCATTGTAATAAGGCTAAGCAAAGCCATGGAGGCAAGAAAAACGGTTTTACCTGCTCCTGTCTTTTTCATGGGTGTTGATTCAGTTACAGCTATACTTTGATAGGATGTGTCTACTATTGTGCGGTTGAGTTCAGGATCCCCCACCAGGTCCCAATCATCATATCCTTTACCAGTCAATTGAGACAGCATATTCATTTCATTTTTACGGCGTTCTTTTAATTCCTTCAAATAATTCTGTCCTTCACTACAAGTAAGTGTACCAGTTGCGGGATGGGTGATGATATATCTTGCCTGGAAATTTTCTTTGTTGGGTGTTTCCTGGAATACAAGATCCTGTGCAAAAGCTTTGCGGTTATAACGTATATGTAACCGTGTAAAAAATACATTCTTTGATTTGTTTGTGTTGTATTCATTCACATACTCTTCATATACATCTTTGCCCAACCACCATACACCTGCCTGTTTGAGATCGTTGAAATTTGGTGGCTCACTTACACAAGGATCGCATTTCATAAAGTTGGAAGGACTTACATCCCATGCATATTCCACAAACGAAACACTTTGATTTTCTTTTTCCCACTGATGTTGAAAAAGATTCGCATAGAAGCTTCCAAAGTTCTTTTGTACAAAGAGTGGAATGTTTTTTCCTGTTGGCATCAGCACAGAGCGATAGTTAGTACTTTCAATGCGACCGTTTTTTGTAAATGCATACACGATCATATCCTGGTCGCCATCTGCATTGGCCATCCCCAAACGGATGGGCAACATAAACTTGGGTGAGTTAAACCTGATCTGCAATGGACGTAATTGTTCAAAGCCAAGCTCTTCCTGTTCTTCAATATTCACCTTCACCACAAAAAATTTCATATTGCTTTTGATGTAGGGCTCCAGCACTTCTTCCGCACCTTTTGGAATTTTATATTTATTAGCAGTCAACCATTTATACAAGCCGGTTGATTCTTCTGCACTCAGGATCACAATATCATATTCCCCAACCGTGTATTGTGCTTCGATCTTTACTTTGTATTTATTGTCCTCCCTTTTATCATTCGCTCCGGCTACAGATGGGGCACTCATCTTTTGTATTTTAATCTCATTCATTTCATAGATCCTTCGCTCACAGGGGTTCTCATCATAATACTCAACCAATCTTGGTTTGGAGTAATCATTCAACCGTTGAAACAAATCAGATTCCACTACTTTAATATCTGATTTTTTTAAGACAGTTGGCACTGGCACTACCATGGCAAAATCTTTTACATCGCCTTTAAAATCGTTACTCATGGTGATGACTGTTCGCTCACCATCCCGAACCAATATCACCTGTGATGTTTTGTTTTTTAAAGTGCCGTCTGCTTTGGATACATAAAATCCGCAGAACGCAAACACATCGCCACTGACAAATACAAGCAACAATGCTGCACTGATGACTTTTCTTTTCATACGTTATTTTTTAATTGTGATTAAATTGTATTCTGATAGTTGCGGGCTAAAGCCCAATTAATATTTTTCTATCTTACCCCGGCCTTAAGGCCAGGGTAAATAAAACCCAACCTTCTATTTGGCTTTAGCCATGAAAAAATGTTTTATTCTTTATTAAATTAATTGTTGAATTTGTTTGTTTGTGAAGGATGATCTCCACTGAAATAATTTTGCTTTCATGATTACATCAAACAAAGGAACCAGGGGAGCCATGAGTACTAAAATAAAAATCGGCGTGCTGTTCATCCATTTAAATGCAGAAAGATAAAATGCAACTGCTGCAATAAGAACTGCCCAAATGATTCTTGCAACAGCATGATTAGGTGCTGTGCGAGGATCACTGATCATAAAAAAAGAAAACAGCAGCAAACTTCCCGTTGAAACAGATTGCAAAAAGAAATCAATGGGCCAGTTGAGATAAATCACCTGTCGTACAAACAGCAAACCGGCAAATGTGAGCAGGAAGGCTAATGTAATATCCAATTTCTGCACACGGGTTACCACAATAAAACCCAAACAACAAACAGCAAAAAAGATTACGGCACTGCTGCCCCATTGCCCGGGACTGAGCCATGCTTTACTTGTAAATAATATCGTTGCAACAATTCCAAAAGCTGATGGATTGAATACATGTTTGCCGTTGATGCGGAAAATATATTTACTTAAAACAGAAAGCGCTGAAGCAAGAATACAGATGGACCAGTCGTTTGTTTTTAACAACAAACATAAACTGAGTGAACTGATGAGTGCACTTTTCCATCCGCCACTGCTCCATTGAAACGGGGAGAATATTTTTTTAGTAACGATTGCATCGCAGAGCCATTGCAGGAGTAATGCAGTGCCGATGTATAAGCTATACTGCAACCATTCTGCTTTCCACTGCAGAAACATCAAACCATAAGACAAAAAGATTACCTGGAATGCCACCTGGTAATAGCGGGCATCCCATTGCTTCATTGCAACTGCCATAAACAAAGGATTTGCTTATGGGATGTAAGAGTGAACTGAATTGCATAAATCCGGTGAAAAAATTTTTAATCAGTTTTGCTGATTGATCTTCTGCTGCAGTAATTTTTTTTCAATGGCCGATTGTGTAAGCGTAATAGCTTCTTCAAAATAATCCTTCGCCATATGGTATTCCCCTATTTGCCAATGTAATTCACCGAGAGTAGCCGGTAAGAGATAATACTTTTTTAAGGAGGCGAGGTCGTGAATGGCTTCAATGGCTTTAATTCCTTCGGCTGCGCCTCTTAATTCACTGATAACAATGGCCCTGTTGAGTGCAATAACAGGTGTGGGATATAACTGATAGAGTAAATTATAGCAATGCAGAATATTATGCCAGTTGGTGTGATCGTAATCCCTTGCCTGTGCATGTTCATACGCAATACCGGCTTCAATATGATACTTACTGATGGTTTCACCGGCTGCTGATTCCTCCAGATGATACACACCTGTTTCAATTAAAGCCCTGTTCCACTTAGTTCGATCCTGTTGCTTTAATAAAAGAATATTTCCTTCTTTATCCAATCTTGCATTATTTCTTGATGCAGTAAAACACATCAACGCCATCAATGCATGTGTGTTGGCATGATTAACAGAAGGGCTACGGCAAATCAGTTCACATAAACGCATGGCTTCGTTCATCAGGTCGTTGCGGATCAGGTCTTCATGATTGGTGCTGTTATATCCTTCATTGAATAAAAGATAGATCGCCATTAATACCGTTTCCAACCGGTTCTCCAGTTCTGCAGCAGGAGGTAATTCAAACTCCACTTTGCTTTCACGAAAAGTTTGACGTGCACGGTACAATCTTTTTTCCACAGCATCATAACTAATCACAAATGCTTTTGCAATTTCCGTTACATTAAATCCGCAAAGTGTTTTTAATATAAGCGACACCTGCGCATCAGCGGACAGTGCAGGGTGACAACAAACAAACATCATTCTTAACTGATCATCATCAATGGTATTGCTGTTCACCATTTCTTTCACCATTGGCGCCAGTGTATATTCTGATTGAAGAAGCGGGGTGATGTTTTTTGCAAATTCATTTTTTCTTTTTTGCTGCCGCAATACATCTACTGCTTTGTTACGTGCTGCAGTAAATAACCAGGCCGATGGATTTTGTGGCAGCCCATTGATCTTCCAGTTACTGAGTGCAGTTAATAACGTATCCTGCACCACATCCTCTGCCAATTGCAAATTTTGCGGACCAAATAATTTGGTGAGTACTGGTACCAGCTTTCCCCACTCATGGCGGAAAAGATGATCAATTGTTTGTTCTATGTGAGGAGAAACAGCCACAACATCTTTTCTGCAATTTATTATTAAGATTTCTTTTGGGTCTTCTTCTTTTCCTTTTTCTCTTTATTTTTCATAAAACCAAAACTTATCTCCATGTTGCCGTTAAATAAATAGCCGGCAAAGCGGGATGGATTGATATTCAAAAATTTTACTTCTCACCTCCTTCCCGCCTTCCCGGCATTCAAATATGCAGCAGCCACTATCTGCAGGCAATCAGTTTTTAGGAAAGTTGGGGTTGTCTTTCAATTCAATGATCTGATCTGTATGGCGCTTGGTATGGGCACTTTGGAACAGCAGCAACTGGTAAGCATCCATTATGCCAATAGGAGAAGGCGTATAATGATTACGCAAATCATCAGTTGTGGTATTGATGTATTTGAGAACCCCCGCCCTTCTTTCAATAAACACCGCCAGGCTCTGTGCTGCATTCCCAAACTGCCCGGTAGGCACAAAGGCTTCCATTGTTTTTACTTTTCGCTCACGGCTGCTGATCATTCCTTTCACTGCATCATCGGTATGCGCCACCGTAGGTTTTTTTGATTCGGCTGGCGCTTTCAATGTACTCATGGCCCAATCGAAAATATTCTTTTCAGAAATTGCCAGATGCTCTACACAGTTGGCAACACTCCATACGCTGTCTGCAGGTTTCCAGTTTAGCTGTGCTTCACTTAAACCTTTCACTTCTTTCTGCAGGGTTTTTTGTGTTTGTTTAAAATAACTCACCGCCGATTTACGCTCTGCTTTACTGAGGGTTGTATCGCTTATTGTGAAACTGAAAAGAAGGAACAGACCCACGAATGAAAGTAATTTGAACATGGTTTATTTTTAAAGTGATAAAAAAAGGATTGAACATAAAAGGTACTTCAATCCATTTTCTAATACAACAAATTTTTTAAGCTGGCATATCCATTTTCTGCACCTGCCGTACAATAACAGTACCGCCGGTAACATAATCAGGATAGCCATCACATAATGCAACAGCTTCACTGTAATCTTCGGCGTTAATAATAAAATAACCACCTATGATTTCCTTGCCTTCGGTAAAAGGCCCATCTGTTACGTTTTTAGGATTGCCTTTAATTACTTTGCCACCGGGCAGCAATGGTTCGCCGCTAACATATTTGCCGGCTTGTGCCAGTTTATCAATCCATGCCATCCATTTGCCCATATTTTCCTGCATTTGTTCCGGTGATGGCGTTGTTCCTGCCATTTCGCCCTGAAAGATCAACATAAACTTTTCCATACTTGTAATTTTTGATTGTTGTGAAATGATTTATTGAATGACGAATGATTTTAAACTTTCCGGACAGAGACTGAAATTATTTTTTTTCTTTCAGTTTTTTTAGAAACTCTTTCCATGGCTTCCAGTAGTAATCGTCCCATCCATCTTTAATGCCTTTGTAATGCTGGTCGGGTACATTTGCATGCGTCATGTGTACAATAGCATCCTTTCCTTTTTGTTCAAACAGTAAAATAAACGTTGAGATCGTTTCCTGTGCATCCCAATCACTGGCCCACCAGCTTTGTACAATGAGTTTACCGGGAATCAGTTGCAGGTTTTTACCCGATATGTAATCATCATAGGCTGTAAAAGCAATGCCTTCTTTGTTTTGAATTTTAACCGGCCCCCCTATTACAGCACTGTGTTGCTTAGCTTCCATGTACAGGTTGTAAAGAGTTTCAGCAGTCGTATTCTTGAAAACGACTTTCTGCAGAATTGTTTTTGCCATAAAAAATAATGAATGATGAATTTAAACAAAGACGAACAGCTTTGCAATAACCGGACATGGTTTTTGAAATAAATTTCTATTGTCGCCGCTTGTAAAAATTTTATTGTAAGGCTGTTTGATAATGATGAACGGAATAAAATCACCGTTTCTATTTCAGAACTTTAAACAAATGATTGCTATGAACCGGAAATCTTTTTTACAACAAACAGTGGCCGCCGGTAGTATACTGGCAGCACCTTTTCTTCTTACATCTCAAACTGCTCCTGTAAACAAACAACCGAAAGCTGATCCTTTACCGGCTGAAAAAGTAAAAGACTTTGTTGGTGCAGGTCATAATAACCTGGATAAGGTAAAACAATTGCTTACAGAGTTTCCAACGCTTGTTTATTGCACCTGGGATTGGGGTGGCGGTGATTTTGAAACCGGGTTAGAAGGAGCCGGTCATGTGGGAAATAAAGAAATCGCTAACTATTTAATTGGCCAGGGTGCAAGAACCAATTTGTTTGTATTAACGATGCTGGGCAAAACACAAATTGTAAAAGCTTATCTTGAAACCTATCCTGAATATCTTTATGCAAGAGGGCCGCATGGATATACTTTGCTGCATCATGCACAGCGTGGTGGAGAAGATGCAAAAGAATTGGTAGACTTTCTGCAATCACAAGGATTAAAAGAAACCAGAACTGCTTTATAAAAAAATCACTGTATATGAAACAAATCACACTGCTTTTTGTGCTTCCTTTATTAGTAACAAGTGTACATGCACAATTGGATCTGCCAGCAAATGCCGGTAACCCAAAAGCAACATTAACTGAAGATGTAGGTATTACAAGTATTACGCTTACTTATTCAAGACCCGATGTAAATAAACGGGAAGGGAAAATTTATGGTGATGGTAATCCTGTCACTTACGGGTTTTCAACCAGCAGTTTTATTACCAATAAAAATACCGCTCCCTGGCGTGCCGGTGCAAATGAAAACACGACCATTACGTTTGAACATGATGTAAAAGTGGAAGGTAAAGACATCAAAGCCGGTACGTATGGTTTACATATTGCATTAAACCCGGATAATGCCACTATTATTTTTTCCAATCAAACTGATGCATGGGGGAGCTTTTATTATGACGAAAAATATGATGCCCTGCGGGTAAATGTAAAAACAGTACCCCTCGATAAAAGCGTAGAGTGGTTAAAGTATGAATTTATTGAACACAAAGAAAAACATTGTGTAATTGCATTGCAGTGGGAAAAATTATCTATCCCCTTTAAAATAGATGTGGATGTTGACAATATTGTAATTGCCAGAATGAGACAGCAACTGACCGGGCAAAAAGGTTTTAATGCTTTGAATGTATTAGCTGCAGCCAATTATTGTATATCCAGAAACATCAATCTTGAGGAAGCATTGACATGGAGTAAGCGTGCAGCAGGTACAAAAACTTTTGCAACATTAAATAACCTTGCGAACAACTATACAAAACTGAACATGCTTATACAGGCCGACTCAACAATGAATGAAGCGTTGGTTTTTGCAAACCCCAATCAGTATATGGGTTACGGCCGTTCATTGATTACTTTAAAAAGATTGGATAGAGCATTGGAAATATTTACTGCCAATCAAAAAAAGAATGCTGATGTGTATGCTGTGAATGCGGGGTTCGTCTCCTATTATTCTGCTAAAGGCGATTTTAAAAAAGCATTGGAGTATGCAAACAAAGCATTGGCACAAGCACCGAATGATGCGGCCAAGGCAACGATCAATGGTTTTATAACAAAACTGAAAGAAGGAAAAGATATCAATCAATAAGTTTAAAGATGAAAAAAAAGATTAGTACAATTGCTTTTGTTGTTTTAGTAGTTTCTGTCCTGGGATTTAGTGATGGAATAACTACAAGAGTTTCGCCAGAATATGTTTGCACTCCTTGCGGAGCAGATTGTGATATTGCTCTTTACGATGCTCCCGGCACATGCACTCATTGTCACATGCCCTTGGTAAAAAAGTCAACTGTAGTATTTAAGAAAGTGGAGCCGGCACAACTTTGTTCATTTGTTGCAACACATAAAGAAGTAATACTGCTGGATGTGAGAACCAAAGCTGAGTTTGAAGGAACAGCTCCTGAAAGATTCGGCAGGTTAAAAAATGCCATCAATATTCCTATTCAGGAACTGGAGAAACGGGTAGCAGAATTAAATAAGTATAAGAATAAAGAAATTGTTGTGTACTGTTCACATAGTCATCGTAGTCCAAGGGCAAGTTACCTGCTCAATCAACATGGGTTTCAAAAAGTAACCAATCTACAGGGCGGTATGAGTGTATGGAAAGAACAGGTAAAAGAAAAGTTTTGCCATACTAAACTGTTTGTTGAACAATAAAAATTATCATCCACTTTTAAAATAAGTTAAAATAAGTAATATGGAACATGCAATTAGCTGGTTTGAAATACCGGCAACCGACTTAGACAGGGCAACCACATTTTATGAAACAATTTTGGGATTAAAATTAAATGCATTCGACACTCCAAATCTTAAAATGCGGATGTTCCCCATTGATAATATGATGACAGGTGTTGGCGGTGCTGTTGTTGACAGTGGTGGTTTTCACAAGCCATCTGCAACAGATGGCCCGCTCATCTATTTAAATGGAAATCCTGATGTACAATTGATCCTGGATAAAGTGGAAGCAGCCGGTGGAACAATCATGGTGCCAAAAACCCAGATCTCGCCTGAGTTTGGATACATGGCTGTGATTGTTGATACAGAAGGAAACCGGATTGCCTTTCATTCAGTACCTCAAGCATAATACCATGAACAGAAGATCAGCAGCACTTTTGCTTTTGGTTACAAGCATCTGCTTTAGCGCAGGTGAAAAGCATGCATCAAAACTCGATTCATTCAACTGGTTATTGGGCAACTGGCAAATGCAAAAAACAAGTGGCGTACTTACCGAAAGCTGGAATCAGGCCAACGACAGTACATTTGATGGTAACAGTTATCTCATTAAAACAACCGGTGAAAAAATGCTGCTGGAAAGTGTACAGCTTGTATATAGAGGACAACAGTTTTTTTATATTCCAACAACAGCAAATCAAAATGATCAGCAACCTGTAAGTTTTACCATTACATCGCACAGCAACGAAAGTTTTACGGCTGAGAATCCTGCACATGATTTTCCCAAGCGGATTATCTATATCATGATCAATAAAGATTCTTTACATGCGGTGATTGATGGCGGACCGGACATGCCGCAAAAAAAATCATCGTTCTATTATTCACGACAAAAATAAATGTCATGATCACTTATGACTGGAGCCGTTTTGTAACAAGGATCAACATCAATGCGCCTGTAGAAAAATTATACAAATACTGGAGCACAAGAGCCGGAATGGAATACTGGTTCTTACGTTTATGCGAATACAAAAATCAGCACGCTGAGCTAAGAGCAGATGATGAACTGGCACAACCGGGCGATACCTATCGTTGGCTATGGCATGGCTGGGGCGATGATACAGTTGAACATGGAACCATTCTTGATTGCAACGGAAAAGATTTTATCAAATTCAGCTTTGGTAAAGCAGGCGATTGCAGTGTTAATACCAAACAGGAAGTTGGCGAAACGATTGTTGAGCTGATACAGGAAAATATTCCAACAACCGAACAGGGTATGCACTACTGGCATCTTGGTTGCAAAACCGGCTGGACCTTTTACCTGGCTAACCTGAAAAGTTTATGTGAAGGCGGTATTGATCTGAGGAACAGGAATGAACAATTAAAAAATGTGGTGAACTCCTGAAATGAAAAAACCTATTTGGAAAAACAGGTTGTACTCTTCTTGTTGATTAATAAAATGTGGTTTCTAAGGGTTTTCGATGGATACGGATTAACTGCTGTTCTTTTGTTTATAACGGTATCAGGTTTTTATTCTTTACCCGTTAAAGGTTTTATAGGGTTTCGGATCATGACATATATAACAGTGGGTATGGTTTTTTTAAGGGTCGGTTTTTTTTATAGCTGATTTTTCTGCAAACTTTATTAAAAGCATTTCCTGTTCTGAAATGCATTGCAAAGATGCAGCAGCAAACGGCCGGGAAAAATAGTAGAAGGATACATTAAGTTGTACTTGTTTGCCGTACTTCTTTGTAGTTGTTATTCTATACGCACACTTTTTTATGGGCAGGCATATGGCTTTTTTATCTGATTTATTTACAGGCCTCTTTTTTGCAGCTTTGTTTGAAAGCTTTTAGCAGTAAAACCAACAGGTACTTTTACTTAAGATTTCAAAACCCGGTAATCCTTGACATATGAAATTTGATTTACCGAAAACAATTGAAGTACTTGACCGCACTCCGGCGGTACTCAAGTCATTACTGGGCAACTTAAGCAATGATTGGGCTATGCAAAATGAAGGCCCGGATACTTTTTCTCCTTTTGATGTGGTGGGTCATTTGCTCCATGGAGAAAAAACCGATTGGCCGGAACGAATTCAGATGATCCTTGAACATGGAATAAACAACACATTTATTCCTTACGATCGGTTTGCGATGTATGAAGAAAGTAAAGGCAAATCATTACATCAGTTACTGGAGGAATTTGAGCAGTTGCGCAGAACTAATATGCAATGGTTGAATTCACTTGATTTAACGGAGACAGATTTTGATCGTAAAGGAGTGCATCCAAAATTTGGAGAAGTCACGCTCCGGCAATTGCTGTCAACCTGGGTCATTCATGATCTTACCCATCTGGCGCAGATATCCAGGGTTATGGCCAAACAGTATAAAGAAGAAATGGGGCCCTGGGTTGAATATTTCAGATTGATGAATTATTAATTACATTTATTTCAAAACTAAATTTTATGCAATCAACTGCTACATCTGCTGCCGGGTATATTGCCGAAATGCCGCAAGAACGACAAGCTGCTTTTAAGAAACTGAGAGCAGTGATCAAAAAAAATCTATCGCCCGGATTCAAAGAAGGAATGGGTTATGGCATGCTCGGTTATTCAGTGCCTCATTCAAAATACCCTGCGGGTTACCATTGCGATCCTAAACTTCCTCTTCCATTTATGGGTATTGCTTCACAAAAGAATTTTATTGCCGTATATCATATGGGTGTATATGCAAACCCTGAATTGTTAAAATGGTTTACTACTGCGCATGCAAGAGTTTCCTCTAAAAAATTAGACATGGGCAAAAGTTGTATGCGTTACAAAAAGCCTGAGGATATCCCATTTGAACTGATTGGTGAGCTTGCATCTAAAATGTCGGCCGATGAATGGATTGCTCTTTATGAAAAAAAATTAAAACGATAACACATGAAACAATTGCTTACTCTTATCTGCCTATTCTTTGTATTGCAGACACAAGCACAGGAAAACACAAAACCAAAACAATGGCTGGGCATTCTTACACTTGCCGATAAATATAAAGATGCAAAAAACTGGAGCAACGCTGATGAAGCCATTACAGGCGAACATTTTCAACGCCTCATCAAAATGAAAAACGAAGCTGTGGTGATTCTTGCGGGCAGAACACTACTGGAGTTGAACGATCCCGGCATGATGGGCCTTGTGATCTTTTATGCAAAAGATGAAAAAGAAGCCATGCAGTTTATGCAGGATGATCCTGCAGTGAAAAATAAAATCATGTTGGCGAAAGTGGTGCCCTATGGAGTTGCTGTAAATAAATGTGAGTGATCATTACTGATGTCTTTCACTAATAATGATATCATTGAATTAATTGAGCTGCACCATGTGGAAGGCATCAGGCAATGCTTTGTCAATGGACTTGATCCCAATAGTCTGCACAATAATTTACCACTTCTTTACGAACTGTTGAGCGAATACACAAGAGGTCCACGCTTTAAAGATTGTGTAAAAGCGTTTGTAGAGTTTGGTTTGCGTTTTAATGACCCTGCATTATTGGCAACTTTGCTGAACGATGCAGCGATGCTGGAAGAAGAAATAATAAAAGATCAAACAATTATTTCAAAACAAATTTCATTCCGTGCTGCTTACACGCCGTTAGAAGAAGCAACACTGCTGCATGTATGTGCTGAGTTTAATCATGTATCCTGCGCTGAAGTGTTGGTTAAGAACGGAGCTGATGTAAATGCAATAGCTGGAGCAGATGAATATGGCTTTGGTGCACAAACACCCATATTTCATACGGTGAATCAAAACAATCATCAATCAAAAGAGATGATGCACTTTCTGTTAGACCATGGTGCAAGGCTGGATATAACAGTGAAAGGAATTGTTTGGGGAAAGGGATACCCTTGGGAAACATTAACCCCTTCCGTTAATCCGATCAGTTATGCCATGATGGGATTGTTGCCGCAAATGCACCGGAGTGAACAAACGATTAATCAAGTGGTTTCAATGTTAATCAAACATCAATATAACATCAACTATAAAGCAGCAAATATTCCCAACAGGTATCTTAATACCTGATGGTGAAAAAAAGCTAAGCCATTTTTTTTAAACGCCGCTTGTCATAAATCATTTTTCTGTTTGCTGATTCAGATATAACTTCTGCTTCTTCTTTATTGGAATGGTTTCGTTTAGATACCTTGTCATAAGGAAAAAAGAAAACTCATTTTCATTTCACCATAAACCAAACTGTAAAACATGAGGAAACAAATTCTGACAATTGTAATTATTTTGTTTGTTGCTGTTAGCGCAAAAGCGCAATTAGCTGATTCCATCAAAGCGCAATACATCAAAGACTGGCAGCGTGCTAAAGCATATACCAAAGAATATCTTGATGCAATGCCGAAAGACAAATATAATTTTAAAGCGCAGGACAGCATCCGCACATTTGCTGCACAGATGTTGCATCTTGCACAAGGAACTATCAGTTTAATGTCGGCTGGCACAGGGAAAAAAGTACCTGACATTATTAATCGTCGTGGATTGGAACAAACAGTTTTAACCGCCGATTCTGTAATTTATTTTGTTAACCACAGTTACGAGTTTGCCATTGAAGCTATTAAAGAGTTTGATATAAACAAAGCACATGAACGGGTTAAAAGAGGAAGCTTTGATGAATCGAGAATAGCATGGATGATGAAAGCATTTGAACATCAAACACATCATCGTGGTCAAACTACCATCTACATTCGTTTAGTTGGCATTAAACCGCCAAATGAGAAATTATTCTAAGCAGTTAATTCATTCAGGGTTGCCAACCTTAAATCTTTATGTCAATTTCTTTTAAAAGAATGAAGGTTGGCAACCCTATTTTACAATGGAAAAATTGATCGCTTACATGGTCAACTTTTTTGTTACCTTTCTCATCTATTTTCAAAACCAACTGTTATGAACGCTTCAAAATTTTTCAGCACATTGTTGCTGATCGTCTTTGCATTTACGTTACACGCCCAAAAGAAAACAACAACTCCTGCAAAAGAAGAACCGAAAGATGTGTTGAACACTGCCTTGTTTAATGGGCTTAAGTTCCGCAGCGTGGGCCCCGCTATTACTTCGGGTCGTATTGCTGATATAGCAGTCAATCCAAAGAACCACAGTGAATATTATGTAGCTGCAGCTGCAGGAGGCGTTTGGAAAACTGTCAATGCCGGTGTTACTTATACGCCCATTTTTGATGGTGAAGGTTCGTTTGCCATTGGATGTTTGGCGATTGATCCTG